>NZ_VTSR01000009.1:300000-484104 GCF_008329715.1 Gimesia chilikensis
ACAGTACCAGCGACAGTTATTCAAAGCTGAGGGCTTGATCCCCGTTGAGTTGAAAGCAAAGGAAGCCGCCCAGGGTCTTGAATTCGGTAACGTGATACAGATCGACTCCGACAGCCTGCAGACTCCCTGGCTGAAACGTTTTCGCGGTGAATATGCCAACGGTTTGACCGCGGCGCGGTTCAATCACTGGTGGGATCTTACACTACTGGATATCGAGGCTCTCCCTGCTGAGGAGCAAGGGGATGCGGCCGACTCCAGTCCTTCGACAGCCCCCCAGTCCATCGCCAGGCTGTCCAATCAGAAACCGTTGCTGGTGATGATGAACCACGCACGGGGACGTGTGCTGCTGATGACATCGTCACTCGATGCCGACTGGAATAATCTACCCAGCAAGCCGGATTATGTTCCGTTCCTGCACGAGGCGGTATTTGAGCTTTCCTCGGGACGCGTATTCCGCAACCTGCAACTCGATGAGCCGATTGTGGTTCCGGTGCCGGGTGGGACGACCATTGAACAGTTTACCTTTCTGGATCCCAATGGGAAACCGGCGGTTGGCACCATCGATCAGGCTGTCAATGGTGCGACCTTTCAGTGCACGAACACCGCTCTGCCCGGCGTCTATCAATTGAATCCAAAATCAGACCAGAACCAGGAACTGAGGTCCGATCGATTCGTCGTCAACTTTGATCGCAGCGAGTCGAATCTGACGCCACTCTCAGAAATCGAGCAGAAATCGCTGACAGACTCGTATCACTTTACTTTTTTCAAAACGCTGGACGAACTGAAACAGTTGATGTTCTCCGATGTGTCGGAGACCGAGTTCTGGCGTTTTCTATTATTGATCTTTTTACTACTGATGGTTGGGGAGATGTTCCTGACCCGGCGACTGGTACAGGGAGGACATGTGTCGCTCCCGGAAGAGAATCAATAATTTCCAGAGAAACCTGAATTAAAGAACGTTGTCCTACTGATGGAAAAGCATTTCCAGTTTAACAGCCTCGAATGGAGCGGGTGGACCATCGTCAGCATCTGCGCGGTGCTGGTGGTGCTGGTCAGCATCATCCTGCTGTTCCGTTACGAGCGGCGACTGGTCTCGCACGGCATCGGCAACGCACTGATTGCACTCCGCATCTCCGCTTTAATTCTGATTCTACTCACCTTCCTCGAGCCAGTGCTTACCTGGTCATTCAATACCGAAAAAACAGGCCGCCTGATTGTTGCGTTAGATGTTTCGGACAGTATGAATACGCAGGACCGCCATGCGAGCAAACTGGAAAAGCTGCAACTGGCGCGGGCCCTGAAAATGATTGGCAACGATCAGATCGATGCACGACTCGATCGGTGGGAAGCAGCTTATGCAGCGGGTGAAGAACCCGCGTGGGTCGAAGAGAGTGAGACCGCGAACCCGGAAAAACGGACCCAACTGGCAGAAAGCCGCCGCGAGAATCTGGAAACGATTTTTGACGAGATCGATCAGATGTCCCGCAAAGAGATCGCCCAGAAGCTGCTGACCAATCCCGCCCATCCGATTCTGGACCAGTTAAAACAGCGAGGTGACATTGACCTAGTCCTGTTTGCCGGTGATGCGGTTCCCACCGAACAGACAACCCTGGAGAATTCACTGGCGGAAGTTCCCGACCAGGTGCACATGGAACTTTCGAATCTGTCACAGGCCCTGAAAGCGGCGGGCAGCGGTTCGGAGTCTGGCAACTCTCCCATTTCCGGTTACATCCTGCTGACTGACGGACGCGACAACAGCCAGTTAGATCCGGTCTCGACTGCAGAACAACTGGGGCAGATGAAGGTCCCCGTCTATCCAGTGCTGCTCGGATCGGCGAATCAGCCGAAAGACATCTCTGTATCAGCACTTGACTATCCACAAACCGCATTCAAAGACGACAAACCTTTACTCAAAGCCCGCATTGGCACGAGTGGTTTTGAGGGACAGGATGTCCGCGTGGCACTGATGCAGGGAGATCAGGAACTGGCGGTGAAACGCTTCAAGTCTTCTGGTGTGAGCCAGTTACTCGAATTTGAACTGGGATCCGATAAGCCAGGACGACAGGAGTACCGGCTGGAAACGGACATTCTTCCGGGAGAAACACGCGAGGATAACAACGAAAAAACCTTCGCGATCAATTTCGTCGATGACAAATCGCATGTGCTGCTGGTGGAAGAGACCGCGCGATGGGAATTCCGTTTCCTGCACAACGCCCTGGAACGGGACAAGCGGATTGATCTGCAGCAGGTGCTGTTCGAACAGCCTTACATGGGCCTGTTGCCGCAGCCCTTCTTTCCGAATCAACTGTTAATCAACGCTCCGCAAGCAAACCAGGTGGCTGACAATAATGCAGAACAGCCAAAGCCGTTTGCCGACAAAGATCTGATCATTATCGGCGACGTCTCGCCCGATCATGTCCAGGAAGAACACTGGAAGCAGATTCAAGCGTTCGTCGGCGATCAGGGAGGGACTCTGGTACTGCTGGCAGGCAAAAAATATCTACCGCTGCAACACCGTTCGCAAACTTTGAACGAACTGCTGCCCGTGAAAGATCTGAGTATCGTCGACTGGAACCAGGCAAATTTCAAAGTTCCCCCCAATGAACGGGGCATGCACTTGACCCTGACCCCCGAAGGAGAGTTGGAGCCACTGTTCCAGTTTGACGCCACACCGGATGTGAATCGGGATATCTGGAAAAATCTGCCGGGCCACCTCTGGTTTCTGCAGGGGACACTCAAACCGGGGGCAACGGTCCTCGCCTATGGTCTCTCTCCCTTTAACGCGCCGTTGAACGAAGAGCGGGATGGCGTGATTGTGGTCAGGCAATATGGCGCGGGACAGGTCATCTGGATTGGGATTGACAGTACCTGGCGCTGGCGGTTCCGCATGGGAGATCGCTACCATCATCGTTTCTGGGGCCAGATGGCCCGTTGGGCCGCACGTAACAAAGCCTCGGCAGGAAATGAGTTCGTCAAATTCAGTCTGAATAAAACCGATGTCGACGCCGGCGAAATCGCGACCGCGACCGCGCGATGGACTCAGGAGTATCTGAAAGAACACCCGAATATTAAATCAACCGTCGAAATCGTCCGGGCCGCGGAGCCGGATCAGATCGTCGCTTCATTCGAACTACAGACCCAGAAAAACAATCCGCAGTTGCAGGAAGCGAATCTCCCCGAGCTGGATCCGGGAGAATACGAGCTGAGGCTGAAACCGTCGACTCAGCAGCCGGGCGACAAGGAGATTGTCACCCCCCTGTTCGTGCATGAAGTCAAGACGATCGAGTTGGGCAACCTTGCCTCCAACCCGCAACTGCTCACCGAAATGGCTGAGTCGAGTGGAGGAAAGCTGCTGACCCCGGGAACCATTGACGAGTTGCTGGAGCTGATCCCCAATCTGAACCAGGAAATCTCCAACCAGGACGAAGTCTCGCTCTGGGATCACTGGCTGATTCTGGTACTGATCATGGGAATCCTGACTGTCGAATGGGCTCTGCGTAAGCTGAACGGCCTGCCTTAAAAGTTTTTAGGGTTCCCACCCTTTTTTCATCCCTATTTCACGGAATTTCCTGTTACAATATCAGGAGTTCCGTTCCGGCTCCCGATCCGGCCTGCAACCCGGATGTTCGATTCCCGGACGGTTCTGATCGCTCGCAAACCCGGACCAGATCACCACTTCTCTCAGAGAACGACTATGGATGGACAGTTAGATCAATTCGTCAATGAACTCAAACGGCAATTAGGCCAGTTGGATCGACGCATCCGCTCACTGGCTCTGCTGCGGGGACTGGGGTTTGTGATCCTGGTTCTGATCTGCCTGGTGACGGTGCAGATCAGTCTCGATTTTGTGTTCTCACTGAACAACACGGCCCGGATTGCTCTGACCTCATTTTCATTAACGGTGCTGGTAGCCTGTCTCTGGTTTGGAATGTTCCGGCGGGTCCTTCATAAACGGACCCCCATCGAACTGGCGGCGATTGTCGAGGAATCGCAGTCGTCTCTCAACGAACGACTGACGTCTGTTCTGGAACTTTCCGTCGCCCACGACGACACAAGTTCCTCCGTGATGCGCGAACGCCTGGCGCGGGAGACCATCGCTTCGCTGACGAACTTCAATATTACCGACTCGGTACCCTCCGATCGCGCTATGCGTTTCGTGATGAGTGCCGGGATTGCCATTATCATCTTCCTGACACCGCTCCTGTTCTGGCCTGACGCTTATCAGTTGCTGATTTCGCGCAGTATTGTTCCCTGGGGGAATTTCGCGACGGTCAGTTCGCTCTATTTTGAAGTTGAACCGGGAGATGGAACAGTGGCCCGCGGTGAGGACCTGCAGATCATCGCCACTCCTCACTGGCATACCAAACAGCCGGGAACCATCGATGAAGTCTGGATTGCCTGGGAAGATGCTGAAGGACAACCGTTCTCACGCCGGATGGATCTCGATCAGGAAGCCGGTCATTACACAACCCAGTTTTCGCGACTGTTGAGTGGTTTTACCTACTCAATTTCCAGCGGATCAAGCCGCACGAAGCAGTATGCCATCCAGGTGGCGGAGCCCCCCTCGATCACCGATACGCGAGTGGTCATCACACCACCCCGTTATACCGGACAGGCGGCGGAAGAGCTGACGGTGCTTCCCAGCGAAATCCGCGTGATGGAACAGAGCCACATCGCCCTGCAGCTGACGTTCGATCGACCGATCAGTCAGGCCACACTGTTTTATCAGTACTACGCATCTGGTGCAGAGAACAACGAACGTCCGCCGGTTGAGGAACAGCCTTTGAATATCGGTCAGGATCAGCTGACTGCACAACTGGATCTGCCCGTTGGCAACCAGAGCTTCGTCTTTCATATCGAGTTTCACAGCAAGGATGGCGGACTGAAAAACCAGACTTCTGAGCACCTGGTCAAGATCACTCAGGACCGCGCACCGGAAATCGAACTGTCGCTCTACAATCAGCCGGAGTTCTATAAACCTGGTGAGGTATTCTCCGTTCCTGTCAAAGTTCTGGACGACTATGCCGTGAATGAGCTGGAACTGGAGATTCAGAAACTGGACGAGAAAGCGACCGTGGTCAAAGTCCCCGCCGACAAGCTGGGAACGTCCACGGTGGACCATGAATTCAAAATCGATCTCAAAGAACTCCAGGCCGACCAGGCGGATATCTTTACCTATCGCATCAAGGCTGCAGACAATCGCGAAGTTCCAGGGCCGAATGTGGTCTGGTCGACGCCGCGTGTCTTCGGTATTGACAAGAATGCAGAGCAGCAGCTTTCGGCAGGTGTGGTGGCCCGGCAGCAGAAACTGCGGGATGAGTTAAAGAAGATTCAGCAGGAATTCAAGACACATCAAGAACAGGTCAAGCAAGAGATTGCCGACCTGAAAGATCAGAAAAAACAGGAGGCGCTCTCCCCCGAGGATGAACAGTCTTTGCAGGAGCTGACCAAGCAGGAACGCAAGCTGGCTCAGCAGCTGGAAACCGTGGCAAATGAATTTCTGGAACTGCCCCTCTATCAGAAACTGGCAGAGCAGACACAGAACCTCGCCCGGAACGACTTCGTCAAAAACCACGACACACTGAAATCTGCGGCAGCAGCCGACAATCGAGAACAGGCGCAGCAGGAGCTCAAACCGGTACCCGCCGCCATGCAGCAGACAGAAAAGAAGATTGATGACCTGGTACGCCAGTATGAAAAACTGGTCGAACTGGAAAACGATCTGCACAATCTGGATCGTCTGGCGGAAGAGACCGATCACCTGGCGAATGACATGCTCGCGTTCAACGACAAGGTTGAGTCGGTCAAACAGCAGATGCAAAAACCAGAGGAGCCACAGCAGGCGGATAACAAGACGCCTGAGAAACAGAACGATCCGCATCAGCAGTTAAAACTGACACCGGAAATGAAGCAGGAGCTGTCGAACGAACAGGCCGAACTCAAACACCGTCAGTCCCGTCTGACGAAAGACCTGGATGACCTGCTGGATCGTCGACCGGAACTGGTAGATGCTGCCCGCAACTTTCAATTAAAACAACTCGATTCCCTGGTCACCCAGGCATCGCAACTGGTCGAGCCACAACAGCAACTCGCTGAAGCAATGCAGCAGCAGGCCCCGGTATCTGCGGGTCGTCCCCTGCCCCGCGATGCGGAAGCGTCTGAACCAGCGGCCCCACAGGGTGCAGCACCTCAAGGCAACGATACAGCGACACCTCCGGCTCAACCCGCGGCCCCGGCGAATAGTGATGCACCGCAAAACGCCGCCACCGCCGCTGCTAACAACGAGCCGTCTACGAACAGTCAGCCTGCCGAAACCAACATGAGCAACGAGCCCGCCCGGGCACAGGCGCAGTCTACGACTCAGGAAAAGATGCGTGCCCTGCAACAGGAGCAACGAAATCTGGCGAATGCCGCAGCGAACTTCCTGCTGGAGACAGCCCAGAAGTTTGGCGCCGAATCAGAGTCGACACAAAAGGCGGCTCAGATGGCGCGCGAAGCGATCCAGGCAGAACAGCAGGCCAATGTGGGGCAGTTCCACGAAGCGAGCCAGGCTGCAAATCGGGCTGCCCAGATTGCGGATGAAATCAAGGAAGCACAACAGGCACGCAAAGAACAGCAGCAGAATACCGAACGGGATGCGTTCCTCGAAGAAGCAGAACGGATGGCACAACTGCAGGGTGAAGTCGCGAACAAGCTGGCAGAAGCCTCCAATTCAGAAGAGGCACGGAAGGCAGCGATCCAGAATTCTCAACAGACACTGGCTCAGCAGACCCAGGAATTAACACGACAGTTCTCTGAGGCTTCGCAGAAGTTGGAAAACGATCCGATTAAACTGAATAAAGAGAGCCGCCAGGCAGATCAGAGTCGCAAGCAGACCGAACAGGCTGGTCAGTCAATGCAACAGGCGGTCGATAATCTGCAACAGGAAGACCTGGCTCAGGCTGCGAAACAGGCGCAGCAGGCGGCCCAGGCGTTACAGGCTGCGGCCCAACAGGCACAGCAGTCTCGCAAGCAGCAAGCCAATGATTCGCCGGTTCCAGAAAAGGTCGGCAACCAGGTCACCGATGCTGCTCAACAACTCCGCCAGGCACAGCAACAGATGGAGCAGAACCCCGAATTCAAAAGTGCCCTGGATCAACTGATGGCTCAAAACGAACAACAGCAGTCCGCTCCCCGCGATGCCGAGTCACAGCCGGACTCGTCCAATCCAGCCGACCAGAAACAGGAAGCAACCGAATCGGGCGAGCAGCAGCAGGCCCAGGGTGATTCCCAATCGGGTCAGAATGGGAAATCCTCCGAAAGTCAGCAGGGCCAGCAGGGAAAAAATCAGAGTCAACAGTCGGCAGAATCGGGTCAGGCTGGAAAGCAGTCTGCCCAGCAGCAGGCCGCGGAATCCCTCAAACAGGCAGCGGAATCCCTTTCGCAGGCAGCCACGGAATTGAAGTCGAAAGCCCAGCAGGGTTCCGATCCCGGCAAGGGTCAGCAGTCCCAGACCGCTTCCCGCAATATGGCCCCCGGTAAAGGGCAGGGAGAAAGCGAAGGGGGCGGTGCCCGCACGAATGTGGACTTCAGCAAACTGGAAATGAAGCTGAAAGCCATGTCCAATCGCAACTGGGGCGAGCTGCCCGGCGAACTGGATACCGAGATTCTGCAAGGTTCGCAAAGCAGAACCGATCCCGAATACGCCCGCTTGATCAAACATTATTTTGAAGCCATCGCCAAATCGAAATCCGACAGCAAATAAGCGACCGGTTCGATTTCAATCACAGGATAATTCAATGTTACTCAGGCTGATCGCTTACCCGCTGGGACTGCTGATGCTGCTCTCCCCTGCCCTCTGCCGGGCACAGGAGCTGGATGCTCAGAAAAAGAAAACTGATGAGAGTATCCAGCGGGCAATTCAGTTTCTATCAAAAACACAGCAGCCTTCCGGAGCCTGGTCGTTTAATTCTTATGGTGAATCGACAGCCGCGACTTCCCTGGCGATCATGGCATTCATGGCGGCCGGGTATGTGCCCGAAGAGGGCCCTTATGGTGACCAGATCAACAGAGGCATCGACTGGGTCCTCGCACACCAGGCAGATAACGGGCTGGTGGTGCACCACAAGAGTCACGGGCCGATGTACAGCCATGGGATCAGCACGCTGATGCTGGCCGAAGTGGCCGGAATGCTGACGGGCGAACGGGAGAAAAAGTGTCGTCAGGTGCTGGAGCGAGCGGTGAAACTGATTGTCGCAGCCCAGAATGTTCCCAAAGACAAACGGAACGCCGGAGGCTGGCGGTATAATCAGACGAGTAAAGACAGC
This sequence comes from Gimesia chilikensis, assembly GCF_008329715.1. Lineage (GTDB taxonomy): Bacteria > Planctomycetota > Planctomycetia > Planctomycetales > Planctomycetaceae > Gimesia > Gimesia chilikensis. Next base: position 308,307 of record NZ_VTSR01000009.1, read on the forward strand.
GATTTGAGTGTGACTGGCTGGCAGCTGCTGGCACTGCGTGCGGCGAAGAACATCGGCTGTGATATCTCTGCAGATCAGATCGACAAAGCGGTCGCGTATGTCCGCCACTGTCGGGGACGGAACAACATGGGCTTTGCCTATCAGCCCGGCGGTGCCCCCAGTGCAACGCGGACGGGAACCGGAATCCTGGCGCTGGAAATCTGTGGGCAGCATCACACCAAGGATGCCCTCGAGGCCGGCGACTATCTCGTACAGCGTCCCCTGCACCCGGATGAATTCTATTATTTCTACGGGGCTTATTACTGCAGTGTCGGGATGTTCCAGATGGGGGGCGAGTACTGGAAAAAAACCCGAGATACGATCATGCCCCAGTTGCTGGAGATGCAGAAACATGACGGCAGCTGGCTGGCAACCAAGGGGAGTGAAAAAGAAGCCGGCAAGGTCTATGCGACGTCGCTGGCGGTGCTTGCTCTGGCGGTTGAATACCAATACCTGCCCATCTATCAGCGTTGAGGGCCCGTCCTGTCACGGCGCACTTTTCTTCCTCGCAGCACGAAACCCGCGATATTCCTGCGTTTCCCCCACGTGGGTGGAGATGCCACTGCTTGATATCCTGCTGTGAGATATAAACTTACCCCGTTTCTCCAGCGGTGCCTGACAGCGAATTGATCTTGGAGATCCTGCCCGTTATCTTTAGAATTCGCTTCCTGTTTTTAACCCTTTTTCCCTGGATACCTGACTGTGCGGATTGCTTACTTAGACTGTTCTACCGGAATCAGCGGCGACATGACCCTCGGCGCCCTCGTGGATGCGGGTGTGGACCCGGATCAGATTTGTGCCGGCATCGATTCCCTGGGACTGCCCGGTGTGAAACTGACGTTCTCCTCAACCATCAAGGGGGGCTTTCACGCGACCTATGTCACCATCGAACATCCCGAGCAACATGCACACCGGCATCTGAGTGACATCGTCACAATTTTGAAGCAGTCAGATAAGCTTACGCCCCGCCAGTACGAGCTGGCCCTCTCGCTGTTTTCGGCGATTGCAGGCGCGGAGGCGAAAGTACACGGTTCATCAATCGACAAAGTCCACTTTCATGAAGTGGGAGCCATCGATTCGATCGTGGATATCGTTGGCGTCGCGATCGGCTTTGATCTGCTGGGAGTTGACCAGGTTCTCTGCAGCCCGGTTCCTACCGGCTTTGGACAGATCAAGATCGATCATGGAATCTGTACGGTTCCTGCACCGGGGACCGCTGAACTGCTGAAAGGAATTCCGCTGGCGGACATTCCAATTCAGGCTGAGTTGACCACGCCGACCGGCGCTGCCATTGTTTCTACGCTCGTCGATCGTTTCTGCATGCTTCCGCCGATGACGATCGAAGAGATCGGCTATGGCGCGGGAACCAAAAACTTCCCGGAGCGAGCTAACCTGTTAAGGCTGTTTGTCGGCGAAGTTGCGACACCCGCCCACACAGATTATGTCACCCTGCTGGAAACTAATCTGGATGACATCTCCGGAGAGATCATCGGTCATACCAAACAGAAGCTGCTGGCAGCGGGAGCCCTGGATGTTTACAGTACGTCGATCCAGATGAAGAAGGATCGCCCCGCGGTGATGCTGAGTGTGATCTGCAAACCGGATTCGGCCGAGCAACTGGAAGGGATTCTGTTTGAAGAAACCGAAACGCTCGGCATCCGCAAACATCAGTTACAACGTGCGATCCGCGCCCGTAAACCCCATCAGGTCAAAACCGCCTGGGGAGAAGTCGCCGGGAAACTGTCGCTGGGACCGAACTACCAGTCGATTTTTACTCCCGAATATGAAGCGTGTGCCGCGTTAGCCGCTACCCATCAGCTTTCGTTGCGAACCGTGTATCGGGCCGCTGAAGCGGCATTTCTGCTGGAAGGCGTTGCAGAAACCGCATTTGATTCGGGTGCACATGCGCCCCACGACCACGACCACGACCACGACCACGACCACGACCACGACCACGACCACGACCACGACCACGACCACGACCACGACCACGATCACGATCACGATCACGATCACGATCACGATCACGATCACGATCACGATCATTAATCGACGCGGGCCCCTGATCAGGAAGATCACAGCCCGCAAATAAAGAATGCGTTCCTCACTGGTATTGTCTGGAAGTAAAGGATGACTTTCCAAACATGTTTGATCTGAATAATACCAATACAATTCTGACGGGTGTGCTGATCCTGGTAATTGCCTGGTCGCTTCGCAAAAACTTTCGCGCACAGCACAAATCGAAAAACCGCGATCCACTGGAAGAGGCCCGCAGCGAACTCACCAGTCTGGAACAGAACCAGATGAACCGGCTGAATCAGCTGGAGGTCAAACTCTACGATTACGGTCGCGAGGTGGAGGCCCGCAGTGAAGATCGACTGCGGGTGCTGGACGAACTGCTGCAGGAAGCGGATCAGGAAATCAATCGTCTACGGACGCAACTGGCGCTGGCACAACAGGGGCTGTCGGCCGATCAATCTGCTGCGGGACCAGACATCCTGATGTATGAGCAGGAGCGGAGGCGGCTCTCCGCGAGTGCAGAACAACGACTGATGATGGTCTATTTAAGCCAGGCTGGTTTTTCCGCGCAGGAAATCAGCAACTGTTTTCAGTGCAGTCTGCAGGAAGTCGAAAAGGTACTTGCAGAAGATCTGCCACGTCCCGATTCCGAGACCGCCTGAAAGTGGATCAACTACAGGACCTTAAACTGACAGAGTCGCAGCTTAGCCCTGAAACAGTTCGCCAATTGGTGCTGCATCCACCAGGCTGATCTGCTGATCGTCCTGACGTGCCAGGCAGCTCTGAGGATTGAGGCCCAGGTGCTGATAGATGCTCGCCGTCAGCTCGGCTGCATGGACGGGCCGCTCAACGGGACTGCTGGCCCGCGAATCGCTGGCGCCAATTACCTGACCGCCGGGAGTCGCACCGCCGGCTACGAGGGCCGACCAGACATGTGGCCAGTGATCGCGTCCGCCGGAAGCGTTGATCTGTGGTGTGCGACCAAACTCACCTGTGGCTACGACGAGTGTATCCTGGAGCAATCCGCGGGAGGCCAGATCGTCGAGCAGCGTGGAAAGGGCTTTGTCAAAAGCTGGGCCGAGTGAATCGCGGTATTCGTAAACTTTCCCTGCGGTCCCGGCGCCGGTGCCGTGACAGTCCCAGGTCAGTTGCTCATGCAGATCGTCAAACAGATTGACGACGACACACCGCGTACCCCGCTCGACCAGTTGCCGAGCCTGGAGCAAGAGCTTGCCGAAACGATGCTTGCCGTACTGCTGCTGAATGGCCGGAGACTCGCCGGCGATTTCAATTTCATATTCGGTAGAAGCTGACTTCGTTCCAATCGTGGTGGCGGGAGCAAACTCTTCGCCCAGGAAGGTTGCCTGCTGGCCACGATAAGTATTGACTCCCAGGGAGTGTACCAGACGGGGTAGTACCACAAACGGTGGCGCATCGCCCCGCGGTCCCCACTGGCGGGCGACAACCGAACCAAAGCATGGATAGTTCAGCGAACCGCGTGAGACGCGACCGGTCTGAATTAACTGGTGACCGGTTTCATGAATCGGGGCGGCATCGTGATAGAGAGAACGAATCAGCGAAAACTGTCCGGTTCGTTGTGCAAGTTGCGGAAAGGCTTCACTCACCTGCAGACCAGGCACTGTCGTGGAGATCGCTTTCAAAGGTCCCCGGATCTCGGCAGGTGCATCGGGTTTGGGGTCAAAGGTTTCCAGCTGGCTGGCGCCGCCGGTCATCATGATCAGGATGCAGTTTTTCTCAGAGCGATCGCTGCGAGTCGCTGCGAGGGCGGCCCGCTCGGCCATGGAGAGGCCAACAAAGCTTAAACTGCCCACCCGGAGAAAATCCCGCCGCGATACTTCCGATTGTTTTTGCCTGGAGTTCATACGTCTTTTACTCGATTGAATACAGTCTCAAAGGTATACGCTGTGGGTGAAATATTATACCAGCCCTCGACTATAGTCGAAGAAATCCTCACGGAGAATTCAACCTGTTTCTGAAACTTCACAGTCAAAATCCAAAGTTCAGACCGATTTCCGGTGTTCGAGTGTGGCGCCCTGATTCAACGGTTTGACGATACGGGCCAGGCATTCTTCGCCGTAACCTGCTGATTTAATTAGACTTGAGAGACTCTCTGCTTCTCCCTCATCCGCACAGATTACAGATAATGTCGGCCCCCAGGAGGTCTGGGCGATACCCTCAACTCCTTGCGAGAGCAGTAGTTGCTCCAGTTCCCGCATCCGGGGATGAGCCAGAACGCCCCCCTGGACCGGTGCAAAGAATTCACCGACTAAATGACCGAATTCTGTCAGGCCACTGGCGAACTCCGAAAAATTCTGTTCCAGAACCGCTGGTGCCAGCTGCATCAGCGCCAGACGACAGAGTTTTTCCGTCAACGCGTCCGGCATCGGCCCCAGTTGCTGAATAGCATCCGCTTCGACGGCTCCCGAGATGCCAGCCTGGTCCTGCGGGGTGATTAAGAGAATCCGCCACGGTTCCGGAAAGGGAGCCTGAAACACGAGGGGACTGATATCAGCGGAATCCCGTTTTCCGGCTTCGATGAGAAATCCCCCCTTGTCGAATCCGTAAACCCCCAGGGCAGACCTTGCGCCACGATCGACAAGTTGAGCGAGTTCGACCGATGAAAGTTCGTCTTGGTCCATGAGTGCTGCCAGTCCACGGGCCACTGCGAGACTGAGCTGTGTCCCTGAACCAAAGCCGGAGTGCTGGGGGATTTCAGACTGGACCGTGATTTCAAAACAGTGATCGCCGAGCCAGTCTGGAGAACTGTTACGGAGAACCTGCAGCGCGGTCTGAATTTTCTCAGCGCTGCCTGCACTGCCCGCGATCTGATCTTCCTGCGAGGAAGAGTATCTCACGGAGAGCACCAGCGTGGGTTCATCCACCATCAGACCGAGGCCACCAAATTCGCGCCCGGTGCGGGGGGCGAGCGAAAGCAGTCCCCAGTGCAGACGGCTTCCGGTGGTGACGATCACTTCAGGTGACATGGCGAATCTGATTTCCGAGCTGGCGTGAGTGTGGATAAGACGATTTAAGACTGCAACTCAGCATACGCTCTGGTGACATATTCTTCCAGTAAACGGAAGGCTTCTGTTTCTGTAGGACCAGCGGTTTTACGCACGATTTCGGCGAGTGACTCATACTGCTGTAATAACTCGGCCTGTGGGATCAGATGCGTACGCGTGGCCAGGATGGCGGCTTCGAGGACGGCGTGCTTTGCCCGGTTGAGACCGAAGAAGTCACGAATGCGGCCCTGATGCACAACCCGGGCCTGCATGACGGTCCGCAGGTCAGAATCATCGATCGATTCGATCTCGAATTCATACCAGCGACAGGCGGATTGAAGTACAGCCCCTTCGATCCGTTCTGCGGGAAATGTTTCCGGCAATGACTCCAATCGACCGATGGCGGCTTTTGTAAGGAGCAGCACATCATCGACGACGTGAAAGACACCGCAGCGGGTCTCTTTCAGATTCTGACAGGTCCGTGAAGTCTGGAAGGGACGCAAGATGAGTTGGGTCATTTCCTGATCGACCAGCGGCCCCATCGGCGCGAGATTATACTCGCCCTCCTGATTACGACTGGTGACCATGCCTTCCAGAATCATTTGCAATGTGCCTTCTGCCGGGATCTGATATTTTTTCACAGACCCTATCATAGTTCAGAAAGCGACGGAGGGGAAACCAGTGGCTGCACCAATTGCGTGAGATCGACGGGAACAGCGCTGTCAGACCTGCGTGGGAAACATTCGACTTAGCGAGTGAATCCGACGTAGAAGCTGAAGACCTGTGTCTGGTCGAAAGACTCTTTGGCGAGAGGCACAGAGAAGTCCAGTGCGACGGGAACCGGGCCCATAGCGGGAACCGTGAGTCGCAGACCGGCACCGACAGAGACACGGAACTGATCCAGTGAAACATCTTCTTCCACGGTACCGAAGTCACTGAAGAAGACCATCTGAATCATTTCGTCTGCGGTAATCGGCATCATGTACTGTGCACTACCCAGGAAGCTCCAGCGACCACCGATGGCGATGCCGTTTTCGCGGGGAGTCACACCACGGAATTCGAAGCCGCGGAAGGTCTGGAAACCACCGGCATAGTAACGTTCGAAGACCGGGGTATCAGTATCGGTCCAGCCAAGCTGTGCACTCAGCGAGAGGATGTGACGTCCGCCGCCATCCGGTCGTTTGTACAACGTGAAGTACTGGCTGCCGTTGGCTTCGAGGCGACTGTAAGTGTAATCGCCCACTGCCTGCTCAGCCGCCCATTCCAGCAGGTGACCTTCGGCTGGCAGGAACGCGGCATCACGCGTATCGTGGTTCAGCGAGATGCGGAAAGTATTCAGCAGGTTGTCCCCCACAGACGCCTGCACGATGGCGGGGGTGGGAGTACGTGGGTTATACAGTTTGACGTCTTCCAGACGGTACTGGGTGTTGATCGACCATTCCTGAGTCAACTGACGGCCCAGTGAGAAACGACCACCAACACGTTGTTCGTCCCAGTCGGTATAGTAACGGGTGAAGTAGAAACCGCTGACACCCAGACTGAAGTTGGTATCCAGAAAGTAGGGATCGGTCCAGTTAACGAGGTAACGGCTGACCTGATCACCGGGAACAGCTTCGGCACGGAACCGCTGTCCGCCACCACGCCAGGCAGTACCATCGAGAATATCTTCCATGCTGCGCGGAGGACGGAGAATATCAAAGTTTTCTTCCTGCAGGACGATCGAACCGACCACACCGGCGTTACTGTTCACACCCACGCCGAACATCAGACGTCCGGTACGGCTTTCAGAAGCATAGACGTCCAGGTCGACCCAACCAGGTTGCTGCTGAGGAAACTCGGTACCCATTGGATCGCCGAGGGGGCTTTCCCCAAACAGTGGATTCAGTGGTTCCGGAATACCGTTGTCATAGTTCTGCCCGCGGAAGATCTGTCCTGTCCGCTGAGGAGACTGATAAGAAACGGGCTCGGTTTTGATGCCTTCAAACAGATCCTGATTCTGCTGAGGAGCAGGTTGCTTGTAAGTCTGGCTGCGATACTTGAGATTAGGATAACGCAATTTCTGGACCTGCTGCTCGTCTGCATTCTGTCCCCGCAGAACATCGTTTTCGCGGCTGGCCAGCATTTCCCGCTCTGGATTGACGCGTGTCACATTGATGCGCGGTCCATCCTGAGGTCCTTTCTGGAAGACCTGGTTACCTTCGATGCGGCGTTTACTCTTGGCAATCAGACGCTGATTGGCCAGATCGCCGGGTGCTACCATCATTGGGTTCAAGAGAACGGAACTTTTTGTACGGGGGTTATCGCCGGAAATATGAGCGGTAATTTTACGGATGCGATAAGGTTTGTCTTCATTGATGCTGTAAACCAGATCGACTTCACCGGGGGCTTCGAGGAAACGAGGCTGCGGTGTCACCTTGGCAAACAGGTGTCCCAGTTCGCCGTAGCGTTCCGAAAGTTTTTCCACGTCGGCGGCCAGGGTGCGGCTGTTGAAGTATTCGCCTGCAGCGAGTTTGATATCTTCGCGGATCTCTTCTTCCGAAAAGATGCGATTGCCTTCAATCATGATGTCGCGAATTTTGTAACGTTTGCCTTCGTTGATCGTATATTCGACCTGCACGCGGGATTTATCTTTGTTGTAACCGACTTTTTCATCGATTTTGACATCAAAGAATCCCAGGCCATTGTAGTACTGTTTGAGAGAAATCAGGTCGTCCTGAATCGTGGCAGGATCATACTTACCGCCGAAGAAGCTCATTCCCAGCGGTGCTTTTTTCGTCTGCAGTTTGGTCTTCAGCACGCCGTCGCTGACGAACTTATTACCGCGGAACTTAATACCGGAAACCACGACTTTGGGGCCTTCTTTGATTTCAAAGATGACTTCGCGGTCATTGGGGTCTCCCCCTTTGAGCAGTTTCACTTCAGCGAACCGGTAACCCCGTTCGACGTAGAGCTGCTTGATACGGTTAACGGATTCCTGGTTGGCAGCAATATCGAAAGGCGAACCCACCTTCAAACCGGTGGTTGCCTGCAGGCGTTTGATTTTGATTTTTTTATAGCCGCGGAATTCTACCTTTTCCACGATGGGACGTTCTTTGACTTTGTATACGAGCACCAGTCCCTGTTCGGTCTGACGATACACGGGAACCACACTGGCGAACCAGCGCGTGGCAAATAACAGGCGGACGTCTTCAAGAACCATGTCGCGTGTGGCGGGACGGCCACGTTGAATTTTCGTTTTCTGGAGAATGGCGAGTGCAGGAATTGATTCGTTGCCTTCGACGCGGACATCAAAGATTGACTGATTCAGATCGATAGAACGCTTCTGTGGTTCCTGCGCGCTAACGGAATCAATCAGCGGAATGATTCCGTTGATGCAGTTTCCGAAGATTATTATCTGTACCAGGATCAGGCTTAGAGCCAATCGCAATGCGTTGCCGCATCTGGTGTCAGACGAGACACCTCTTATCATGTCAGATCCAATTGTAAATATTGCGAGAAAAGATATGAGGTTCACATTCTTGTGACAGGTTGGAAATCACTTTTTCATTGTCCCGGCGACTCAGAGAGGATTTGAGAAACGGGACTGAAAGACAGGAAAGTTACCCTCCGATTCGAAGTGGGTTGCGTAGAAATAACGGAAAACGAAAACAGCCGCAAGACGAGTTTCCCGGCGTCATTCAGATTTGGCGGGTTCGTAGAGAAAAAATTACGCAGGCAGAGTTTGAAGCGTGTAAGACTTACAAAACCACGGGGATTTTCCGCTGCGCAGAGGGATTTTCGACCGCTATTTCATGAATCTGGAGAAGCTGGTCAAAGCGAGGAGTTCGAGCTAGTCGGCCGAAGACTGCAGGTGGCAGGCCACACAGGAGAGGACGACGCTGTGGGCCGATGCTTTCGTGCTGCGGGTCGATTTCTGCTGCTCGCTGCTGATGTTCTGATCCCGCTGGGCGATCCAGAGGCAGGGCTCCTGAGCAGGCAGGCTGGCTGCTGCTCCCACAGGCATCTTCTCGGAAGGAACATCCATGGAAATTCCCCAGCCCAGAACGAAACCGACGAACAGCACCAGGGCGGCCTGCAGCATTCGTTTGCGCTGGATGATTGCCGGGGAGACTTCGGTACTCGGCTGGCTGAGTCCAACTTCAGCGCTCAACCGGGTTGCCGCCTGTTCAGCAATCCGTACTGCTTCCGGCGAGAGGAACGGTTTTCCACCAGACGTAAAGCCGGTGTCATTTTGAGAATCACCCTGGTGTGTAAAATGGGCGTCGAACAGGGCCAGCTCTTCTTCAGAGAGATCATTTCCGTCTGAGAGTTTCTGGAACGAGGTCAGCGCGGGCGCGAGCGTTTCCTGCATCTGCCGACAACGGGGACACATCTGCAGGTGCCACTGCAGTTCGTCACAGTTATAGTCCGCAGGATGAGTCATTAATTCAAAAGCTTCGTCACAATTCATGAGACTTCTCCTTCTGAAGGGGTCTCTTCAGAAAAACGCTGAGCGAGTTGAAGCAATCCATTTTTCACACGTATTTTTGCAGCCGAAAGACTGCATTCCATCGTCAGAGCAATTTCAGAGAATTTCAGGCCTCCAAAAAACCGCAGACGGAGTGCATCCGCCTGGACTTCCGGCAGATCAGCCAGGTAAGCCACCAGCAGTTCAAACTGCTCGGTTCTGAGAGCGGTCTGCAGGGGTGTTTCGGTCGAACTGGGCTCGGGAATCCTGATTTCTTCGCTGGTTCCCAATGCAGACCGCACGACTTCGCGGGGTTGCTTCATTTCCCGCTTGTAATGCCGACGACAGAGGTTCAGGAAGATCGTCCAGAGCCAGGTTGAAAAGGCAAAGGCAGGATTGTAAGTCTCCCGGGCCGCATAGGCAGCCAGGAATGCTTCCTGCACGAGGTCCTCCGCGGCACATTGGTTCCCGTATTTGCTCCAGGCGAAGCGTAACAGACGCTGACGATAGCGCAACACAAGTTCGTCGAACAGGAGATATTCTCCTGCACAGACGCGCTTCATGATGGCGGCATCGTCCAGTTTCTGATTCATGGCTTACCAGGTTACCGAAGTAAAACGGCCGAAAAGGGAGGAACGACCTGTGCGGAAATCCACACAGGCCCGTTCCTGATTTTAGCGGTAAGAGTCACTCCGATGCAACCGGAACTCGCGAATCTGGAGTGAAAATGAACTCGAGTCAGGACTGCAGTTCGACGCCGATCTGATAGATCTCTTCGGTATCGAGAACGAGATCATTGGCTTCGAAGAGTTTACGGATGGCGGCTTTGTGAATTTTCATCTTAGTCCCGCCGACCCCGATGGCACCGTAACAGATTTTTCCATCCCGCTCAGTGGCCTTGTCCATGACGTCGACCTCTTCGATGCCGGCAGGTGGAACTGCGTTTAAGTCGATGACGACCTTGAGATTCTTCAGGGGCTTCCAGCAGGCTGCGGGGAGCAGTTTGACGCCGGCTGCTCCGGCAGCGATGATCAGGCTGGTCTCCTGGTTGACGGCTTCCAGTTGTTTGTGGTCTTTCAGCGACAGCGGTTGCAGCCGGGCGTCTTCGACGAGTCCGGCAATCGCATCACAGGCAGCCTGGGCTCGTTCTTCCGAGCGGGAGGCGAGGACCACTTCAGCGCCACGACGGGCCAGCAGTTGTGCCGCGCGGAGACCGACGGGGCCGGTGCCGCCGAGCACCAGCGCTTTGGTTTGGGAGAAATCGAGATGCTTGCCTGCCGCGAGCACGGCTGCAGCTGCGGTGGTATTGCAACCATTGGAATCCATCATGACCGAAACCCGCACGGGTCCAAAGAAGGTCTCCTGAACTTTTCGCAGCAGGTTTTCACCCGAATGGGTATCACTGCCACCGATGAAGAGTGCGGTGTTTTTGAGATCTTCCGGTCCGCGGGTAAACATGGCACCATGCACGAGTGCTTCGACGTTGACGGGAGTTACTTCGTGATAGCTCATCAATTCATCCACGCCGGCATCAATGGCGACGACGCGATCAAACGTGCTGGCATGCTGACTGGAATCCAGTTGAATCAGTATTTTTTTCATGAGAGTTCTGCAACCTGATCAATGCGAAACTGACAAATGGAAAAACCCCTGTTCGATGTGAACAGGGGTCTGAATTCGATCTATCCACTTAGAGCGGAATGATCAGCCGGCGTAGAAGGGGTGAGATGCTTCACTCTTCTTGGCGATCATTTCATCAGCAGAAGGCTCATTCTTCATGGCCCGTGCGATGGCTTCCTTGGTGGCTTCGTAGTTGTAATCGAAGATCTTCTTGTCGTCGTCAGCTTCCCAGTGGATGAAGACACCACAGACGATGACCAGCTCTTCGCACTGATCTTTAGGGATGACGCCTGCTTCAACGCTGTCTGCAACAGCTTTAGCGACGGCATACTGGGCAGGACCAAACATCTGAACGGCCTGCTTGGCACCTTTGATGGTCACTTTGGTAACCATGACGGTTGCGGGCTTAACGGCCAGGTTGGGTGTCAGAACAGCGAGCAGGTTGCTGTGACCCATTTTCTGGCTGGACAGGGCGTTTGCAAAGGCGGTCCCGACGGGGCCGTTTTTGTCACCAATCAACAGATCGATATGAGCAACTTCATTACCTTCACCGACAAGCGACTCACCGACAAACATAGACATTCTTCGTTCTCCATTTCATATGAGGTTTGCTTCGATATGCTTTCAGCACAATTTGAAAACGGATCACGAATACCGCAGTCCTGAACGGACGGCGAAACAAACTGCGAAAGTCAGGTTCGCCTTGGATCATTCGTAGCCTGTATCAAGTAATAACAATTTAAGAACCGGATTGCCAGTAAACGGCTGACATTCAGTTTAAATCCTCATAAAATTATCATGTCTCCAGGACCAATCCCGCTCTCATGAATATTCGATCCACACATTCCGAAACTGATACTGCTGCCCTGCTGATTGTGGGTGCCAGCACACGGGCTGCTGCCGCCTCTGCGGTCCGCGCCGGCGTGCGCCCGATATGCGTCGATCAGTATGGCGATCAGGATCTGCATGCCATAGCGCGTGTGATCCCTCGGACATCTTCATCGGAAGACTGGCTGCACGAACTGGCTCCCCTGGCACCAATGGAATGGATCTTTACAGGTGCCACGGAGAACCAGCGTGATCTGATTGCACAGATCAGCGAACAGCATGCACTGCGCGGCTGCGATCCTGACTGTCTGAGTCGTGTGCGAGATCCGTTTTTTTTAGAGACGCTGCTGTCCGAAAATTCGATCCGCATGTCCCCCTGTCGGTCAGTAGAAGCGAAGCCCGCCGATGCGGAAAACTGGCTCCTTAAGCCACTGAATAGTGCTGCCGGCCAGGGAATTCAATTCATGGGCGAGCGTCCTTGGAAGAACACTCCACCTGGCTATTTTTATCTGCAGCGATATCAACCGGGGGCTCCCTTGTCGGCTCTGTATATCGCATTTCCGGAAGCGGTGGTCCTGGTGGGAGTGGCACTGCAGTTCTGTGGAAACCCGGCGCTGGGGGCTGCTGCATTTCAGTTCTGTGGCGGCGTGACGATCTCACCGGTCCCTGACAGTTTACGATCTGATCTCAAAGAACTGGGCACAACTGTCGCCCGGGGTTGTGGGATTCAGGGGCTATTTGGCTGTGATCTGATCGGGAACCCAAACGATGAAGAACCGCTCTGGCTGACCGAGGTCAATCCACGGTATACCGCGTTGACAGAACTGTTCGAACTGCAATATCGAGTGCCGTTAATGGACTGGCACTTAAAGGCCTGTCGCTCGTTCGTGGAGGATTCTGTCGAATGCTTTTCGGCTGGTGAGGCGCAAATGGAACTCAAGCGTGCTGAGCGAGAGCCGCTTCAGCAAATCGCGAAAGGAATCCTCTATGCTCAACGAGACCGATCGGCTCCCGAGATTCGTCTCTCGGGCATTTCAGACGATCTTTATGCGATCCCCGAAAGCGCCGATCTTCCCTATTCCGATACTTTCATCCCTCAAGGGACGCCATTTTGTTCGGTATTTGGATCAGGTAAGAATATCCGGGAAAGTCTGCAGGTCTTAGCGGGCCGGGTCAATAAATATCAAAGGTTGCTGGCACCAGGGGAATCAACGGAAGAATCTGGTGCCGATCCGCTTACCAGCCCAAGAACAGTAAAGGAACCGGAAAATCCATTTTTTTCTGGTTTTTCCACAAGCGTCCCGGGAGGACTTTCGTTTCTTGAAGAATCTCCTGATTGACTATAAAATCGAAATCAATCGCATTCCGCGTTTCGGATTGAGTTTGCAAGGTCTTCCGGGCCGGGTATAGTCGATACTTGCGTGTCTGGTTTTCTCTGAAACGACTCCAGTCTCAGCGTTCAAACAGACGACATAATATTTCACAGATGATCGACCGTTCCGGTTCATCAAGCAGCATGAAGGAAAAAGTCAGGACCGATGGCCAAGTCAACAGACATCAAAATTGTTGAGGCAAAATTTTCAACGGAACAAGTTCCCTTTCGCACGCCCCTGAAATTTGGTGGTCGGGTGATGGACAGCAGCGTGCTGCTGAACGTGGAAGTGATCGTTGAAACACGCTCAGGAAAACAGGGCATCGGAATCGGCAGTATGCCGGCCGGGAACATCTGGGCCTGGCCTTCGAGCGTGGTCAGTCCTGAAGATGCTCTGAAAGCGATGATCGAGTTTCTGGAAGAAGCGGTGGAAATCGCCAACATCTGCCCGGAAATCGCTCATCCCATCGACCTGATGTATCACATTTCCGCTGAATATCACTTCATGGCCAAGAAAATTGCCAAGAAGCTGGGACTGGCGGAAGAGATTCCGGAACTGGCGCAGCTGGTCGCATCCAGCCCCCTGGACGCCGCCATTCACGATGGTTTCGGCCGGGCCAATCATATTAACAGCTACAACGGTCTGTCTGCTGAGTACATGGCGCATGACCTGACCGAATACCTGGACGATCAGTTTGCCGGCGAATACCTGGATCAGTACACGCTCCGCGATCCTAAACCGACTCTGCCGCTGTATCACCTGGTGGGAGCCCTCGATCCGATTACCGAAGCTGACGTTGCCGAGCGGATCGACGATGGCCTGCCGGAAACCCTGGGCGAGTGGATCAAGGCTGACGGTTTGACGCATCTTAAGATCAAACTGTCGGGGGACAATCTGGATTGGGACATCAGCCGTGTGATCGCGGTCGAAAATGAAGCCGCCAAGGCCCAGGCCGAACGCGGTCAGGATACCTGGTGCTACTCGCTCGACTTCAACGAAAAGTGTGAGAACGTCGATTACGTGCTGGACTTCTTGAACAAAGTTCAGGAGCAGTCCCCGGCTGCCTTTGATCGGGTGCAGTACATCGAACAGCCGACCAATCGGGATCTCAAAGCCAACCCCGAAAATAAAATGCACGAAGCCGCCAAGATCAAACCGGTGGTGATCGATGAATCGCTGGTCGACTACGAATCGCTGCTCTTGAGCCGCGATCTGGGTTATTCCGGCGTGGCACTCAAAGCCTGCAAGGGGCAGACCGAATCGCTGTTCCTCGGGGCCGCTGCTCAGAAGTTCGACATGTTCCTCTGCGTGCAGGACCTGACCTGCTGCGGTTATTCGTTCCTGCACTCCGCAAGCCTGGCCGCCCGTATTCCCACGGTTGCGGCGATTGAAGGCAACGGACGGCAGTACTGTCCGGGACCGAACAAGAAGTGGAGCCGCTCCTATCCCGGGATGTTCAAACTCACCGATGGTACCGTAAAGACCGGTGAGCTGAACGGAGACGGGCTGGGCTTCTGAGCTGCTCTCAGCGTAACGCTCGTCTTACCAGGACCGGTTGCGCTGTTGGTACATCTGGAAGTTGAAGACGCCGAACAGTGCGAACATGATTCCCGCGTAGCGCATATGCTGTGAAAAAAAATAAACGGCCAGACCGCCGGCGACGACCATCGATATCTGCAGCGCCAGGATATCGCCCCGGTAACGTTTGACCGACTTGCAGATATCTTCGCAGATGTGTCCGCCATCCAAGGGGAGTACGGGTGCCAGGTTAATCAGCCCCCAGTAGAGGTTGATAAAGATCAGGTCATAAAAGGCGAGGCCTATATACCCTCGCGCCTGTGGGCTGAAGCCGTCCCAGAGGCCGAAGCGGATCGAATAATAGCGGAAGACCCACACGATGCCGAACAGGATGAACCCGGCCATCGGGCCGGCGGCGGAAATGATGATCGAGCGTTGTGTGGTCAGCCCTGAATAAGGCTGATAGACGGCCAGACCGCCGAAATGGTAGAGGATAATCTGGGGAGGCCAGCCGAATATTTTCGCCATGATGGCGTGTCCCAGTTCGTGAACCAGGATCGAGACGAACACGCAGGCGATCCAGATCCAGGTGAATTTCAGATCGTCTGGATTCCAGCCCATGAAGGCAGCTACAACCCAGAACAGTGGATGCACGCGAATGGGAATGCCAAATATGGAAAAACGTAAATCAAATTCTGTGGGAGCGACATTTCCCAGCATCAGCTTCACTTTCTATTGTTGTATTGATCCCGGAATGGAAGTTTCAATCCGGTTTAGAGGACAGCATATCGCCTGGTCAACAGAAATGCACTCCTGCATAGTCCGGACCGGCAGTGGCACTGTAGTCAGGTCCTGAAAACAGGGCAATTGCAGTTTGGAGGTCCAAAATCGGACAATTTGACCGCATTTGCCATGGTTCACACAGTTTAGGGTACAGATTTCCTGCACGAAAAATCAGGGTGAGACCTGAATTCAATGGACTTAACATTGACGCATCTCACGAAAAGGATACGATTTGCAGTCAGATGGGCAGTGGGTCGCACAAGCTCTGACTCTGAATGAATCCTGACCGATTTCTCAGAGCACTGCGGGGATACCCCGCGGGAGAAGAATTGACCAGACTACGACAGGTGAAGTGTCGCAACGAAAGACCATTTTCGTTGCAACACTTCGTCACAGGATGGGTTGTGCGGCCCGCTGGCCATTGTTTTGCGCTGACCCGCTTTTGATCCGCATAGCATTGAACTGACTCCAGGTTATTCGAATGGGCTTATTTGATTTTATTCGCCAGCTCTTCGGGTCCCCTCCCGACCGCTCCGGTCAGGCAGCGGCTCCCGATCCTGTCCCTGAGCCGGCCCCCCACGAACCACCTCAGAAGCGACGCCCCGTCCGTCTGCATCCGCTCCGCTATCCCAAGAGACGACCACGGACTGAGTATAATATTGAAGAAGTCCCGGCGCCCCCCTACGAGTTGGCCCGCTACGGTGCGATGACCGGTCATTATTTTGACATGACCCAGGACACGGATGCAGCGCAGCTGAGCCGTCATGAACTGCCTCAGTTCGCGACACCATTGGAACTGGCCCAGTGGCTGGAAATTCCACTGGGAAAACTCGCCTGGCTGACACATCGTTACAATCACAGCGACGGTCCGGAAGATGTAAAGGAGTCGCACTACACTTATCACTGGTTGCCCAAACGGAACGGGTTTCGGCTGATTGAAGCGCCGCGTCCGTTCATCAAAATGGCACAGCAGCAGATCCAGCAGGAAATCTTGAGCCGGATCCCCATGCACCATAGTGCCCACGGTTTTGTCTCGGGGCATTCCCCCGTGACCAATGCCCGACCGCACGCAGGCAAACGGGTGGTGTTGAAATTCGACCTGGAAAACTTCTATGCGAACGTGAAGTTCTCGCGTGTCGTTTCAATTTTTCGCAGCCTGGGTTACTGCCGGGAAGCTGCCCTCTGGCTGGCGCGTCTGACGACTTCAGCGATTCCGGCGAACCTGCCCTTTCCCGATGGGACGCTGCGGCCGCTGCTACCCTATCTGTCACGTCACCTGCCACAAGGGGCACCGACGTCCCCTGCTCTGGCTAATCTGTCAGCTTACTCACTGGACGTACGGCTGTCGGGACTGGCACGATCCTTTGGAGCCGATTACACACGCTATGCAGACGACCTCACCTTCTCAGGGTCAGAAGCATTTTTGCGTTCGCTGAAGGTGTTTATCCCCCTGGTCCAGCAGGTGATCCGTTCGGAACGCTTTCAGGTTAACTTATCGAAACGGCGGGTGATCAGAAATAATCAGCGACAGACCGTCACGGGCGTTGTTGTGAACGATCACACGAATGTGTCCCGCAAGGAATTTGACCGTCTGAAAGCGATTCTCACGAATTGCATTCGCCAGGGTCCAGAGACGCAAAACCGGGAACAGCATCCTGATTTTGCAAATCATCTGCGGGGCAAAATCGCTCATGTGCAGCAGCTCAACCCGAATCGTGGTCAGCGGTTACTGCATCTCTACGAACAGATTCGCTGGTAAGCGCAACACGCGAATCTGCCTTGTCTCAGTGACGCTTTTTGCGACATAATAGAGGCCCGGTCTCAGTTGCCAATCCGGTTTTTCGAGGCCTTTTTTGATCCCTGCTGAGGATTCGTTCGTTCTGATCAGCAGGGAGACGAATTCATGCTGACGCCCTTCGACCAGATTGGATTTGCTGTGGGTGGATTGATAAGAATCCTGTTCAAAAGCATCAGCCCCTATATGAAAGACCTGCTGAAGCCGGTTACCCGCTTCCTGGTAGGGCTGATTGCTATTCCTATCTTCCACCTATTCATGCATAAAGTGGCTCGGGTTCAGGAAATTGATGAAGAACTCGAGAAAGACCTGGAACAGTGGTTCCGTGGCTCCCTGCTCCTCTTAGCGGCCACAGCAAACATGGAAGCAGCGCTGTTCGGCTGGGTTCCAATGAGTCTACAGGGAACTGAGGGCTGGGTATTGATGGGATTCCGCATCATGCTCGCCATTGGTGTGATCGAAGCGATGCCTGATCAGGAGCTATTCTCGATTATTCACCCCGGACCACCGAAGCTGAAACTCTCAAAAGAATACGGAATCCTGCGTGAACTCAAAGAGAAATGGGCAGCGATCCTCAAAGGGATCCTCTGCCAGCATATCAACCGTTCTTCGCCTGTGTTCGCAATTCTCGCGGCGATCGCCCCGGGAAACGTAGGCTGGGTCTGCTACGGGATGGCAATCACGCAATACCTGATCATCGGCCTGGTGACCTCACGCGATCGCGCGTTGGATGTGCTCTCGGAGTTTGACCGTCAGGTCAACCAGCGGCGACGGGAACTGATAGAAGAATTCGACCTGGATGAATCCGAGGTTGAAGCAGCCGACCGTAAAAACTGCGCTGAGAAACTCGACAGCGAGACAACGCCTGCCGAGGCGGACACCGATCAGTCGAAGGCGTCCGCCTGAGCGACTATTCGTCGTCCTCTTTTTTCTCAGCGGCCTTCTTCTTAGTCGCTTTTTTAGCGGCTTTTTTCTTGGTCGTCTTTTTCTTGGCAGCTGCTTTTTTCGTAGTCTTCTTTGTGGCTGATTTTTTGGTCGCTGTTTTCTTCTTGGTGGCTTTCTTCGCCTTTTTCTTGACGCCCTTCTTAGCGGCTTTGGCTTCCAGCCATTCGACGGCCTGCTCCAGGGTTACGTTTTCGACCTCGTATTCCTTGGGAATCGTGGCATTGATCTTTCCGTGTTTCACGTAAGGTCCGTAACGACCATCGAAGATGGCGACCTGTTCTTCGTCCTCAGGATGTTTGCCCAGATCGCGAATCGGAGTCGGGGCACTGCGCCGGCGGGCCTGCTTGAGCAGTTCGACCGCACGATCCAGTTCGATGGTCAGCACGTCGTCATCTTTGGTCAAAGACTTATAGACTTTGTCGTGCAGAACGTAGGGACCGAAGCGTCCGATGCCTGCGTTGACCTTCTTGCCGGTCTCGGGATGCTCTCCCAGGAAACGGGGCAGACTCAGGTATTTCAGAGCCAGATCGAGGTCGACGTCATCCGGGTCTACGGTTTTGGGGATACTGACCCGTTTCGGCTTGGGACCGTCTTCGGTCACATCGCCCAACTGCAGGTACGGTCCAAAGGGGCCGTGCAACTTGTAAATGGGTGAATTTTCTTCGGGGTGCATCCCCAGTGCCTTGGGACCTTCGCTCTTCTGGCGAATCAGTTTCTGAGCCATTTCGTTGGTCAGGTCAGCCGGGGCGATGTTTTCTGGAATCGAAGCCGACACGGGCTCTTCCACATTTTCATCGGTAACGTACGGTCCGTAACGGCCGACACGCACTGCTGACTCGATGCCATCCAGGTCCAGCGTACAGATTTCGCGGGCATCGATGGTCTCTTCCTTGGTTTTGACCTGCTCGTCGAGCCCTTCCTTACCCCGGTAGAAGTGATTCAGATAAGGCAGACGATCCCCTTCGCCGACGGCGATGTCGTCCAGTTCCTGTTCCATCGCAGCGGTGAACTGCAGGTCGACCAGGTTCGGGAAGAACTTTTCCAGCAGTCGCGTGACTGCCAGCGCTGTGAAGGTTGGTACGAGCTGACTACCTGATTTGTTGACGTAGCCCCGGTCCTGAATAGTGCCAATGATGGAGGCGTAGGTACTCGGACGGCCAACCCCTTCACTTTCCAGCTTGCGGACAATCGTGGCTTCCGTGTACCGCGCGGGGGGCTTGGTTTCGTGTTTGAGTGGTTCGACCTGGCTGGGATCCAGCTTCTGATTTTCTTCCAGAGGCGGCAGCATGGATTCACTGTCGTCCAGTGCAGCTTCGGGATCGTCGACCCCTTCCACATAGGCACGGAAGAAACCGGGGAACTCGACATGGCGGCCGGTAGCCCGGAATTCAGCGTCGTCTGCTGTAATCGTAACGGTCTGGAAGCGGAGGCGGGCTTCTTCCATCTGGGTGGCCATCGTCCGTTTCCAGATCATGGCGTACAGCTTAGCCTGTTGTCCTTTGAGGTTCAGTTCCTCAGCGGTTTTCATCAGTTTACCGGCGGGACGGATCGCTTCGTGTGCTTCCTGTGCCCCCTTGGAACTGGTCTCGAAGCGGCGGATGTCCTGGCTGAGGTAATCCTGGCCGTAGAGATCTTCAATCCGCTGACGGGCACTCGTGATCGCTTCGTTGGAGAGGTTCACACTGTCAGTACGCATGTAAGTAATGTGACCGTCTTCGTAGAGCCGCTGAGCGACCTGCATGGTTTCCCGGGCCGACATGTTCAGCTTCCGGTTCCCCTCCTGTTGCAGGGTACTGGTGGTGAACGGTGCGGGAGGTTTGCGTGACTGCATCCGCTGTTCGACAGAGGTGACGGTCCAGTCCGATTTTTGAACGCGTTCCAGGAGTTCTTCGGTCTGCTGTTCGTTGAGCAGCAGGACATCGGCACCCTCTTTGAGTTTCCCAGTGGATTCGTCGAAGTCTTTACCACTGGCGACTTTCTTACCGCCGACGGTCATCAGCATCGATTCGAATTCGGCGCCTTCGTCCGTTTTGAGCAGGGCTTTCAAGTCCCAGTAGGTACCGCTGCGGAACGCCAGTCGTTCCAGTTCCCGCTGAACCAGAATACGAACTGCGACAGACTGCACGCGACCGGCGGAGAGTCCGCGGGAAACTTTTTTCCACAGCAGGGGACTCAGTGTAAACCCATACAGACGGTCCAGGACCCGGCGGGTCTCCTGTGCGGAAACCAGGTTCAGGTCAAGTTCACGTGGATTTTCGATGGCTTCCTTGATGGCTTCTTCGGTGATTTCCGAGAAAACCATGCGTTTTACAGGCACTTTGGGTTTGAGCAGCTCGGTGAGATGCCAGCCGATGCTCTCTCCTTCGCGGTCTTCGTCGGTCGCGAGAATCAGCTCTTCAGCGTCCTTTAAAGCATCTTTGAGTTCTTTGACCGTCTTCTTTTTTTCCTTGGGAACCAGGTAATACGGTTCGAATTCCGATTCAACATTGACCCCGAGGGTGGCCCATTTGTGTTTCTTCTTAAATTCGGAAGGAACATCGGAGGCTTTGGCAGGCAGGTCGCGCACGTGGCCCATACTGGCCAGTACCTTATAATCACTGCCTAAATAGCTGCCGATTTTCTTCGCCTTGGCAGGTGATTCCACGATCACCAAAGCTTTCAGCTTTTTCTTTGCCACCAGATCTATCCTTCCTGGAAAACCGACGTCAACCTTGTCACC
Source organism: Gimesia chilikensis (assembly GCF_008329715.1). Taxonomy (GTDB): domain Bacteria; phylum Planctomycetota; class Planctomycetia; order Planctomycetales; family Planctomycetaceae; genus Gimesia; species Gimesia chilikensis. The sequence continues at coordinate 329,416 of NZ_VTSR01000009.1, forward strand.
AGAGCTCTCCCGGCTACAATACGCGGCTCAATGTACTTCTGACAGAGACTGTTCTGAATCGTTGCTGCGGATTCATTTGATCAATTTCATCCGGCAATCCATAACCGCGATAAAAGTCCCTGTCAAGCCTGTAATTATTTTTTCACAGCGGATCGTGATCCCCAAACGGGCTGTTTTCGGCGTAAGATCAGGTGGGAAACCGCAGGATTCTTTCAGAGAAGACTTTCACGAATTGCCGGAATAAATTACAACACATGGATTAAACGGAAAACTCTTTTCCGAACGGGAGATACGAATCCCGCCGGAGGGCACCGGGGTAACCCTGTTCTTCCGGAAACTGACGACAGGAAATCGATTTCGTTCGACTTGCAGACTCAAGAAGGAAACAGCATGGCCTCGCCACTGGAATTGTTTCGTAAAAATCAAAAAGTATTAATGGTCCCCCTGACCATTCTGGCCATGTTCGCATTTATCGTGCTGGGCCAGATGAATGCAGACCAGGTACCGCCGATCCTGGGCATGCTCTTCGTGGGGCCGTTATTCTGGTTCCTGGGAAAAGACCGTGGTAAAGGCAAAGAATTTGCCGCAGTCGGAGTCGTGGTCGGCTTTCTGCTGGGCTACATGTACATGCCCCGGATGGGAACTGCAAATGTCGTAACCTCCACCGCAGGAGAAATCGACCAGCAGCAGTACCAGATCATGCTGCAGAACCGGCAGATCGCCAATCAGTTCGTCGCCCAGTCGTATTTCGCTTCACTCACTGAAGAAGAAATGCAGAGCGCACGGGTGCCGCAGGGTGCCTTGTTTGGTTTTCCCTTTGTACAGAGCTCCGAAGACGACATGATCCTGGAATTCCTGCTCCGTAAAGAAGCAGACCAGATGCAACTGGTGGTCTCTGACGACGCGGTTTCCAATTACATCTCACGCTATACCAATAACAAACTGAGCCAGGAAGCCTTCAAACGGGTCTGCCAGCAACTGGGTGTCACCCAGGGACGGATTTATGAAATCCTGCGGGACCAGCTCAAAGCACGTCTCGCTTTCCAGCTGAAGAGCCCCGAAGTCTCGCTGACCCCGGATCAGTACTGGAACTTCTATCAAAAATTCAACGTACGCGAAGAACTGGAAGTGGCAGCCCTGCCGGTCGAAGATTTCAAGAAAGAGATTGCTGAACCGACCGAAGCCGAGATGAAGGCTTTCTATGAAAACTACAAAGCAGTCATGCCCAACGAAAAAGGTCCGGGAGCACCGGGGCTGCTGCAGCCTCCTAAAGTAAAAGTGGAATACCTGCTGGTCGACTATGAAGAGACCGAAAAGCAGGTTAAGGCTGTTACAGAAGAAGAGATCAAAGCGTTCTATGAGGAGAACAAAGAAACGCTTTACAAAAACAATCCGATCCCCAACGATCCGAACATGAACTTCCCGGGAGCTCCTGTCGCTCCGCAGGGAGATCAACCGGTCGAAGCTCCTAAGCCTGCCGCTCCGAAACCAGCTGCTGAAGAGAAAGCACCTGCGAAACCAGAGACTCCCAAGGCAGAGCCAGCGGAGAAAACCAAAACATCGGCTCCCAAGGCTGAGGAAAAACCCAAGCCCGAAGCAAAACCGGAAGCAGAGAAAGCCAAAACAGAATCGAAAGACAAAACGAGTGCCCTCGATTCCAACCAGACAACTTTCGTAGCACTACTGGATGAAAAGCAGCCTGCTAAACCAGAGCCTGCCAAGAAAGAATCTGCAGCCAAGGAACCTGAAAAGAAAGAATCGGCTCCCCCTGCAGATACGAAGCCGGCTGATAAGCCTGCGAAACCAGCTGCGAAGCCCGAAAGCAAACCAGCACAGACTGCTGAGAAACCTGCTGACAAACCGGCAGACTCTCAACCGGAAAGTGCAACGACGGCTGCACCTCCGCTGGAACCATACCGTCCACTCAATGATGAGTTGAAAAGTGAAATTCGCGATCAGCTGCTGCGGGAACGCACTCTCGAGCTGATGCAGCAGAAGAACAACGCAGCCGCGACCTTCATGAACGACTTGAGCTACAAGATCAACAGTCCTGCGACTGGTGAGAATCCTCCAACACCAAAGGAGATCACCGAGCAGCTCAAGAGCTATGCAGCCAAGAACAAGCTCGTGTATAACATCACCCCCATGATGACCGCCCGGGAACTCATGGAGTCTGAGAAATACCCGCTGGGTACCGCACGTGAGCCCACCCTGAATGAATTCACGGCACAGCCGCGAACCGTGCTCGAACAGCTGTTCGGCACCCCCATGGATCAGCTTTACACGACTTTCGAAGCGGAAGATTCCTTCTCCAGTGCTTTGATTTCTTACTGGAAAGTCGCTCATACCGACACGATGGTGCCTAAGTTCGACGATCCCGAAATCAAACAGGAGATCATCGCCCAGATCAAAACTGAAAAAGCCCGTCCGCTGGCTCAGAAACGGGCAGAAGAACTCAAGGCTTTGATCACCAAAGCGAAAGACGAAGACATGCAGACTGCTCTGAAGGGGCAGACCATCACCGGCAAAAAAGAGGGAACGGAACTGTTAACGCAGACCACCGAATCCTTCAGCTGGATGCGGACCTCAACAGCCGGAGCGAGCAACCCGTTCGCTTTCCCCCGGCCTGAACTCTCGACGATCTCTGCCATCGATGGAGCCGGCAACGACTTCATGGAACAGGTCTTCGACAATATGCAGGAAGGGGATGTGGGCGTTGCCATGAATGCCGACAAGTCGATCTGCTACGTGGTCAAAGTCATCAACCGGATTCCGTCCACACCGGGCGGACAGACAGCCATGTACCAGGAATTCCTGAAAACAGACCTGTTCTTCTTCTTCTCACCTTACCTGCCGATGGCTCAGCAGGAGCAGGTGCAGACAATCCAGAACTGGGGCAAAGATCTGCTGGCGAAGTACAACGTCCAGAAGCACTTTGAAGCCATGGATCAGGAAGTCGAAGTCGTGCAGGAGTAATCCTCGAACAGGATCACAGACACAAATCGGTTGTATCGGCAGACGGTACAACCGATTTTTTTATTCCCTCACAGCAGAGCATTTTTTCGTAAAACCGGCTGGACAAGCGAAAAAAAGGCGTTTATTTCTATAGAGGTGCCGTCGGATCTGACTCCGTTTTTCCGGTCCCACAGAAGGACGCCGGTGAGAACGAGCCAGCCAGGAAGATCCAGGTAACTCAAAAGGTACTCACCACCTACGTTGTATTTTCAACACTTACCAGTTAAAAATGGACAAATCTTCCAGCTGTCTGCCGGCTGGGACCGTATCAATAAACGAGGCGGTCCGGCGGACGGACCGGACTGGAACATCCATACTGTTGAATCAACCACGAGATAATCATCGGGAGAATTATTCTAATGTCGGAACAGGTTCAGCAAGCTCCTGCCGGGTCAGCGACGGGCACGGCTTCCGAAAACATGATCGAGGCGATCGGGCTGAGTAAGTTTTATGGCCAGTTCGCTGCAACCCGCGATGTGACATTTTCGGTCCCCCGCGGCCAGGTCGCAGCGTTCCTGGGACCGAACGGTGCAGGCAAATCGACTACGATGAAACTGCTGACCGGCTTCCTGTCCCCCAGCGAAGGACAGGCCCGCGTCGGCGGGTTCGATGTCAGCACGCACCGGATTGAAGCCAGTCAGAAACTCGGTTATCTGCCGGAAAACGGGCCGCTCTACGAAGAGATGACGCCGCTGGGCTTTCTGAAATACGTGGGTGGCGTGCGGGGCATGTCGAGTGCCGAGCTCAGCAACCGACTCGAGTTCGTGATGGATAAGTGCGACTTGAGTACCGTCTGGAAAAAACCAATTCGCAAACTCTCCCGCGGTTTTCGGCAACGTGTGGGCATGGCCCAGGCGCTGCTGCACGATCCGGACATCCTGATTCTGGATGAACCGACCAGCGGTCTCGACCCCAATCAGAACCAGTCCGTGCGTGACCTGATTCGCAGTCTGGGGAAAACCAAGACCATTCTGCTTTCGACCCATATTCTGCAGGAAGTCAAAGCCGTCTGCAGCCGCGTGATCCTGATTAACCAGGGTTCGGTTGTATTCGATGGCCCTGTGGATGAGCTGGGTAACAGTCAGGAAGACATGGAAGAACGCTTCCACAAACTGACACACGCATAAGTTCAATTTCACCGACCAATTTCGTTATCTCATAAAGCTGACGTAAGGACCCTTCTGTTATGTTGCGGAACAACGTTGTATTGGCCGTCTTCAAGCGAAACGTACAGAGCTACTTCTCGGGAGTGCTCGGCTATCTGTTTATTGTCGTGTTCGTGGTCGCCGGTGCCTTCGCTGCCTTCAACCAGCAGTTCTTCGCCAACAACCAGGCGAACCTGGATCAGTTGAGCCTGTGGTATCCCCTGCTGCTGCTGTTCATCATCCCGGCAATTACGATGGGCGTCTGGGCCGATGAGAAAAAACTGGGGACCGACGAACTGCTGTTTACCCTGCCCGCTTCGGATCTGGAAGTCCTGCTGGGCAAATTCCTGGCGGTACTGGCGGTCTACACGATCGCCCTGCTGTTCTCCGTCACGCATATTTTCGTGCTCTCCAGCATCGGCAACCCGGACATGGGGCTGATGTTTACGACTTACTTTGGTTACTGGCTCGCGGGTGCCTCCCTGCTCTCTGCGGGCATGTTCGCTTCCGCGCTGACGAGCAGCACCACGGTCGCGTTTGTGCTGGGAACCGTGATCTGCGCGATCCCGGTCTTCATTGGACAGGTGGCTCCTTCCAGTAATCTGATTCAGAGTCTGAGCCTGGTCGAACAGTTCCAGGATTTCAACACCGGTGTTCTGCCGCTGGCCTCGGTGCTGTACTTCATCTCGCTGGCGATCATGATGCTGTACCTGAACCGGGTGCTCATCACCCGCCGACACTGGAGTTCCCAGGAACAGAATTCGATGGGACTGCAGTACCTGGTGCGAACCGTTTCGCTGGCAGTGATCCTGATCAGCGTGAATGCGATTGTCTCCTACGGCAGCAGCCGCATCGATATGACGAGCGAAAGGGTCTACAGCCTGTCACAGACGACCAAAGACCTGATCTCCAAGATCGACGATAAAAACCCCGTCACGATTGAAGCTTTCATCAGTCCGGAAGTCTCGCGGGAATACGTGCCGATTCGCAAACGACTGATCGGCCTGCTGCGGGAATATGACCAGCTGGGCGGCAAACGCCTGCAGGTGCGGTTCGTCGACGTTGAGCCGTTCAGTAAGGAAGAAGAGGAAGCCCGGCTGCTGGACATCTCTCCCCAACGGGTACAGACCGAACGGGGTGGACGGGCTTACGTGGAAACCATCTTCATGGGTGCCGTCGTGAAGAGTGCGACCGATGAAGTGGTGATTCCGTTCTTCAATGTCGGGACTCCCATCGAATACGAGCTGACCCGCTCTATTCGTACGGTCTCCAAAGATGATCGTCTGACGGTCGGCATACTGAATACCGATGCCAGCATTTTTGGTGGCCTGGACATGAGCATGGGCGGCAACCAGCCTCCGTGGCTGATTGTGAGTGAACTCAAGAAACAGTACCGGGTCGAGCAGGTTTCCCCCGATTCGCCGATCAGCGATACCGATTACGACGTTCTGCTGGCGGTGCTCCCCTCGTCATTGACCGAACCCCAGCTCAAGAATCTGGTGGACTACGTCAAGAAAGGGAAACCGACACTGATCTGCGATGACCCGCTGCCCGTCTTCGGTGGAGGACGAGGCATTCAGATGGCGCCCCGCATGCCCAAACCAAGTCCAGGAGGCATGATGGGAATGCGTCAACCGCCGCCAACGCCCAAGGCTTACGAGGGTCGGCTGACGCCGCTGATGAACCTGCTGGAGATTGCCTGGGATAACGGGGAAGTGGTATTCGACTACTTCAATCCGCATCCTGAGTTTGCCGAAGTCGTGCGTCCCGAGCTGATCTTCATCAGCCCCAAGAGTGGAACGAAAAGCGCCTTCAGCCTCGACAGCAATATCACCAGTGGTCTGCAGGAAATGCTGACCTTCTTCCCGGGCAGTATCCGTCCGCGGAAAGACCGGAATCTGAATTTCGAACCGCTGCTGCGTACCGGTCCCAACTCCGGTCTGCTGGCGTGGGGTGAGATCACCAGCCCGTTCTTCAACTCGGTACGCATCGTGCAGGATCCGGTCCGCGTGATCGACGAACACGCCCACGTGCTGGCGGCCCATATCACTTCGACGCCGAAATCAAAAGTGAAGGACCTGAACGTGATCTTCGTCGCCGATGCCGACCTGATCTCGGATGAGCTGTTCAACATCCGTGAGCGTCAGGCCTTCGGTCTGAAGATCGACAACGTCACCTTCCTGTTGAACTGTGTCGACCAGCTGGCCGGGGACGATTCCTATATCTCACTCCGCAAACGGCGTCAGAAACATCGCACGCTGACACTGGTCGAACGCGAAACTTCGGTCTTCATCAAAGAGCGGAATGCAGAACGGGAAAAGGCCAACGAGGTCGCTGATGCCAAACTGGAAGAAGCCCGTGATCGTCTCAAAGAGCAACGGGAAAAGATCGAAAAAGATCCTTCCATGGACAGCCGGGAAAAACAGATCCGTTTACGAATGGCTGAAGAAAACGAAAGTCGTCGGCTGGAAGTCGATGAAGCCAAGATCGAACGGGAAAAACAGCAACAGGTCGAAAAGATCAAAGCTCAAACCGAGCGACAGATTCGGGAAATTGAAAACCGGATTCGCTGGTATGCGATCCTGGTGCCCCCCTTCCCGGCGATCCTGTTGGGAATCTGCTTCCTGTTCTTCCGCTTGAAGCACGAGAACCAGAATATTGCTCCGGACCGGAGACTGAAATAAACGCAGCCCCCGCGGCCAGTTTCAATCCATCTTAAACCACTTGTTTTAAGTAAAACGTTTGCCATGAATGAAACGACGAGAACATTGACCTTTGTGGGAATCGCCGTGGTTGCCTTAATTGCGGCGTTCGTAACCGATCGCGCCTCGCAACCGGTCGAGCTGACGGGTTATGAAAAGGTAGGCGAAGAATTCTATCCGGACTTCACGGATCCGACCCAGGCCAGAGCGCTGCGGGTGGTGAGCTACGATGAAGATTCCGCCACGCTGAAAGTCTTCAACGTCGACTACAAAAACGGTGCCTGGCGGATTCCGTCGCACCACGACTACCCGGCTGACGCCGAAGACGAACTGGCGGAAACCGCTACTTCGCTGGTAGGAGTGGTTCGCGGTGCCCTGGAAAGTCGGCGTAAAAGCGACCATGAACGGTTCGGCGTCATCGATCCACTTGACGAATCGAACACCAACCTGCAGGGCCGCGGTCAGCGTCTGACACTGTCCAAAGAGGGTGGTGCCCCGCTGGTCGACTTTATCATCGGTAAACAGGTGCCGGAACAACCCAATGAATACTACGTGCGAAAAGTCGACGAAGATTCGGTTTACCGGACCAAGCTCAACGTGGATCTCTCGTCTGATTTCTCGGACTGGATCGAACCGGACCTGCTGAAGGTCGACCGGGATCGACTGGTGGAAATCATCGTGAATAAATACTCCATCGATGAAAAGAATCGTCGCCTGGTGGACGAAGAACTTTCGACGCTGAAACGCAAGAACTCCAGTTCTCCCTGGGAACTCGAAGGTCTGAATACCGAAACTGAGAAACTGAATACCGCCGATGTCAACCAGATGATCAACACGCTGGTCGACCTCAAGATTCAGGGAATCCGTCCCAAGCCGGCAGCCATCGCTGCGGAGCTCAAGAAGTCGGGACAGCTGCAGCTGAAAAATGCACTCGACTTTGTCGACCTGCAGAGCAAAGGTTTCATCGTGGCCCAGACTGCGTCAGGCGGTCAGCAGCTGGTATCCAACGAAGGGGAAGTGATTGTGGTCACCAACCAGGGTGTGGTTTACTCGCTCTACTTCGGTGAAATCTTTACAGGCAGCACGCTGGATATCGAAGTCGGTAACGGCAGCAAAGAGAAGAACGACAAAGCCCCGGCGAAAGACGCTGAAAAAGCAGATTCCAAAGAAAAGAAACCTGCAGACAAAACAGAGGAAGCGGTAGAGAAGCCTGGCAAAACCGATGACAATGATGCCATGAAGACCAGCCGCTACCTGTTCGTAACGGTGACCTTCGATCCGTCCTTTATCGGCGATCCACCACAGAAGCCGACCAAACCGGAAAAGCCGGCTGAGACGAAAGAAAAAACGGACGGCGATAAACCGGCCGATGCGAAAGCAGCTGACAAGAAGGATGACAAAGCCGACGAGAAGAAGCCGGATCCGGAAGCAGAATATGCAGCCGCGATGAAGAAGTATGAGTCGGCTCTCAAAACCTACGAGAAGCAGTTGAAGGAGTACGACGAGAAGGTCATCAAGGGCCAGGAGCGCGTGCAGGAGCTGAATCAGCGGTTCGCAGACTGGTACTACGTGATTTCCGCCAACAGCTTCGAAAAGTTGCGGATGTCGCGGAAAGCCCTGGTCGAGCCGGCAGACAAGCCCGAAGAGGGTGCCGCCCAACCGGGAGCGGGTAATCCCGCTCTGGGAATTCCGGGCCTGAACCTTCCCGGCATGAAGGCTCCCGCTCAGCCAGGTGGGAAGCCTGCAGCGCCGAAACCGGCTCCGTCCGCGAAACCTGCTCCTTCTACGAAACCGGCTCCGGCGAAATCCGACAGCGAGAGTAAACCGGCGCCTGCCAAAACGGAGGCGAAACCCAAGCCGGCTGCGGAAAAAACCTCCCCGAAGCAGCCGGAATCTGAGAAGAAAACTACCGATTCCAAGCCTCCCGAGAAGGCAGCTGGTTCTGAGTAATCGGCGGGACAACAGTCCATTCAGCCAAGCCTGAAGCGGTTCGTAATCGTGCCGAACCCGCTTCAGGCTTGGCTTTTTTTCGTGGCAGAGCCCAATTCTGTTCCGGTTAGGTAAACTTTACGGGCCATGTGCCTGACAAACCGGTATTTCCGGTCGAATCATTCATAGAAGTTCCTCATCTGATACCGATAAAGCACAGTGAACGATTTATAACGATTTTGTAAGTTGCTCACATTTTACGGGTCTATCAGTTATCAGTCACATAAGTATAGATACCGAATCAGGTTACCTTACTTATGAAGGAGTCTATGAAATGAAACGACTTCCCCAGAAGCTCCAGTGGGCCGTTGTTGGCTTTTCACTTGTCGTCGTGGTTGGCATCTGTATCGAGCTCTTGAAATCCGATTCAAAAGCCTCGAACGCGGAATCAGTCGCGGAAGAGATCAAGTGGCACCAGGACCTGGAAACGGCTCACCAGGCCGCGATGAAAAGTAACAAGCCGGTATTCATCGTATTTGATGCCAGCTGGTGTACTTACTGCCGGAAACTGGAGAAAGATACCCTCTCCGATCCACGGATGGCCCGCTACCTGAATCAGGCATTCGAGCCTGTACACCTCGATTTCGACAAAGATCGGGAAATCGCCGACACTCTGAAGGTGAAATCGATCCCCTGTACAGTCGTCCTGAGTGCGGAAGCAGACCTGCTGGCGCGTCAGGTGGGATATTCCAAAGTTCCCCGCTATCACGCGATGCTGGAAAAAGCCCGCAAATTGCAGGCTGTGATTCGCCACATCGAGTACTCAAAATAAGTCTGAATTCTGCTGATATCACTGATTCGCACATGGCGCAAATCTTGTAAAAGCAATAAAGAACGTGTATTTTGCGCTGTATGAATAAAAGCAAAGAGCCTTTTGGCAAGAATCCGTCGGGCGAAGGCGACTCCTGGGAGTCCCTCGCAGGTGACCTGTTTGGAATTGATTTTGACCAGCAGGTCAAACCCGAGCCCGTCGATTTTGATGAAGATGATCTGCCCGAAGACGACGAGGCAGACGTTGAGGCTACCTCTGAGGAACCGGAAACCCCGGCCCCTGCAGAGCCGTCGGCTGCTGCCGTCTCCCGTGTTCAGGAGGAGACGGATGATGACGATGATGAAAGCGGATTTGGTTCCGCCATCTTCGATGACGACGACGACGATGAGCCCGAAGTACTCGCCTCTGATGACGAGGAAGACGACGAAGATGACGATGTCTTCGCTGAAGCTGACGACGAAGATGAGGACGACGACGAAGATGAAGTGATCGCGTCCTTCGATGACGACGAAGAGGACGAGGAAGACGAGATCGAAGAAGATTTCGAACCCGCCGCCCAAGTCGCAGCCGAGTCTTCCGACGACGAAGATGATGACGAAGAAGACACTTACTGGGATGCTCTGGACGGCTGGGACTGGGACGAAGACGATTCCAAGTCAGCGAAGAGCCCCGCCGCCTCTGATGAAGAGGATGACGAAGACGAAGACGACGAAGAAGATGATGATGAAGCGGTTGCTGAAGCTGAGGAAGAAGTTCAGGAAAAACCGGCCCGCTCCCGTCGTTCGCGTAGTCGCAAAAAGAAAACCGCAGAAAATCCCCCTGCCACCGCACGGACAGACGAACGTCTGGACGACGACGATTCCTTCGGCTTCGGTCTGATTTCAGAAGAAATTTCCTTCGAAGTTGAGGAAGAAGACGAAGAGGATCTGGAGGACGAAGCCGTCGCCGAAGAAGAAGAGACGGTTGTTGCAGAAGAAGACTCCGAGGAAGAAGAAGCGGAAGAACCGAAGAAGCCCCGACGTCGTCGACGCCGGAGACGCTCACGTTCGCGTAAGAAAGAAGAAACTTCTGAAACCGCTGAGGATGAGGAAGAAACGGAAGACGAAGTTGAGGAACTGGAAGTCGACGATGAAGCCTCTGATGAAGAGGACGAAGAGGAGACCGAACAGAAGCCGAAACGCTCGCGCCGCTCTCGTCGTCGCAAAAAGCCTGCTGCTGCAGAGTCTGACTCTGACGATGAAACAGACAGCTCCGAAGCACCGCGTCCCCGCAAGAAAGAGATCGAAAACAAATATCCCAACGTACCAAGTTGGGAAGAAGCCATCTCTTATCTGCTGAACCCCAAGCTGGTGAGCGGCAAGTCTTCCAGCCAGGACAAAGCCAAAGAGGCCAAAGAGGGAGACAGCAAAAAGTCAGATCCGGAAGCAGCTGACGATCAGAGCCGCCGACGTCCGAAACGGTCTTCGCGTCGTTCCTCCGGAAAACGGGGTGGCGGAAACCGGAAGCCGTCTCCGAAAAAATCCTAGTCGCCTGACAGGACGAGATCTTACCCCTAGATCGGAGTAAGCGGGCATGGATACGGTTGCTGAAATCCCGGAACTGCGTCAGCGAGTACGAGCTGCCCGCCAGGGAGGTGCCGACATCGGTTTTGTGCCGACCATGGGTGCCCTGCATCAGGGACATGCCAGCCTCGTGGAAGCCGCACGAAAAGAGTGCGATTTCGTCGTGGTTTCAATCTTCGTGAATCCGACACAGTTCGGCCCGAATGAAGATTTCGACAAGTACCCGCGGACGCTGGCTGCAGACCTGGAGAAATGCCAGGCTGCGGGGGCGGACCTGGTCTGGACGCCGACCAAAGACATGATGTATCCGGCTCACTTCTCAACGCATGTGGATGTGGAAACACTGACGGAGACTCTGGAGGGCGCAACCCGTCCGCATCACTTCCGTGGCGTCACGACCGTGGTCACCAAACTCCTGCTCAGCTGCCTGCCCGACAAAGCCTATTTCGGGGCGAAAGATTATCAGCAGCAGGCCATCGTAAGGCGGATGTGTCTCGATTTGAATCTTCCGGTGGAAATTGTCACGTGCCCTATCATCCGGGACGCAGATGGTCTGGCGCTGAGCAGTCGCAATGCTTATCTCTCAGCAGAAGAACGGGCATCGGGCTTGTCCCTTTCTCGAGCGCTGGCACTGGCTGAGGAGCGAATCGCCTCTGGTGAGACGGATCTCGAGCGCATCAAAACAGAAATGCGGGAGCTGCTGTCGGGAACGCCGCTGATCAAACTCGATTACGCGACGATCGCTGATCCAGATACCCTGGAAGAGCTCTCAACCGCGCAAAGCCGGATGGTCGCGTTGATCGCCGCCTGGTCCGGTTCCACACGATTGATCGATAATCGTGAGCTGACGGCTGATTCACAGGCTTGAATCACGTCGCTCTCACGAATTGATATTGACGTAAGCTACTGAAAAGTAAGAAGATACCATCTCAGCGTTGATCGAATTTGTGCAAAACTGCGGTTTTCTGTGAACCGCGGGAACTTCTTTGAGCCTGGTTTCGTCTCTCTATTACTGTGACCAACAATGATCAATACCTGATTCAAGAGTGTTTGGCAGGTCGTACTGAGGCGTTTGATCAGCTGGTTCTAAAATATCAGGACCGTCTGTATCGAACACTGGTGCGGATTCTGGGCTCCAGCGACGATGCGCGCGACGCCGCCCAGGAAGGCTTTACCCAGGCATTTTTCAAGTTGAACACATTCCGGGGAACAGCCGCCTTTTACTCCTGGCTGTTCCGCATCGCTTTTAATGCAGCGATTACCCAGAAACGAAAACAGAAACGATCCGCCACCCCCATTGATCCGCAGGAAAACCAGTCAGGTCAATGGCTGGAAGATCCTCACCCCGACCAACACCCTCCCGACGTGGCAGAACGCACCGAGCGCAAACAGATCGTCCACCAGGCGTTGAATGAATTACAGGAAGAATACCGGACCCCGCTGATTCTGCGGGAGCTGGAAGGTTTGTCATACGGAGAAATCGCAGAGCTCACGGACGTTCCACTGGGAACGGTCCGCAGCCGCATTTTTAGAGGAAGGAATGAACTGAAACAGAAACTGAACGCGTTGTTCCAGGAGGCACCCCTGGCCCGTGTTTCCGAGTCTGACCACGAGTCATCAATAAGTGAATCAAAATGAGTAGTCCATCATCTAACGAAAACCTGTCCGCCTACTTCGACCGGGAGTCCTCTGACGAGGAAAGCCGGGAGTTGGAGTCGCTGCTGGAAGAGTCAGCGGCAGCGCGACAGGAACTGCACGAGTTCGGTGAGATCTCCCGGTTGATCCAGGAGACAGCGACGGAATCTGCGCCCCCCGAACTGGCGCCCTCGATCCGCAAACGGATCGAACAGGAAACCCTGTTGAACTCCACTCCAGCTACACCCGCGACGGCTCCGGCCCCGTCTGGTCCTTCGATGCTGCGTTACCGGATTGCGGTCGCTATCAGTACCTGTTCTTCTCTGGCAGCCTTGGTCTTATTTGTTTTACTGCTGAATATTCCAGAGCCGAACGCAGGTACCAGCTGGCAGATGCCCTCTACCGATCAACAGACAACACTAATGAGTCAGGCCGAACCCGCTCCCGAATCAGATGTCGCGCTGCGGGAAGGTGAGCAGATGGACGCGTTTCATAACAGTTTCAGTTACCAGGGCAAACCGGTCGCAGACCTGAAAATGAAAACGGCGGCAGCTCCCCCTGAAAATGCGCCGTCTGTCTCCCTGCGGATGTCAGCCCCTGCCGCTGCAAAAAGCGAGCTGGCGCAAGGACAACCGGGGGTGGGCGGGGCTGGTCTGGCCCGTAAAGAGACGGCCGACTTTGCGATTAAAAACACGTTTGCAGAGCAGAAAGTCATGCAACGCATGGCGGAAGTCCAAGCCCAGAATCGTCTCACGTTTCCGACAATTCCTCCGATGACAGGTCTGCCCTCACATATTCCCATGGATGCGATTCGTATTGGCGACGTCTTGCCTTACTTCCAGGATATCAATGGCAAGGTTGCGGTGATCGAAGTACGTGTGGTCGATGTGAAACAGGCACTGGGCACCATGGAACTGCTGTTGAGCAAGAATAACATTCCGGTCAATCAGAAAAAACAGTCCGAAGTGGAACGTCAGCTGAATCGCCTGAATTCCCAGAACGGTAACAGCGCCGGTGAAAAGAAGACGGAACCGGCTCAAGAGGATGAACTGTTCGCGGTCTTCGTGGAAGCCTCCGATACACAGGTGGCCTCGGCGCTGAATGATTTACAGAAAGATCTGAATCAGAGTCAGTTGCTGGGCCTGTCCCTGCAGCCGGCCATTGATGAATCTTCACTGACGGAAAGCGTCAAAGACCTGCCACGTCTGCTGGCAGAAAACACGGCTGTCGAAGCTGACACCCCCTTCCAGGCGGGGGACAATCAAAAGCAGGATAGCAAAGTCAGCGACGGAGCTTCTGCTAACGATGGTCTGGCGCGTTCGAACGAAAATACAGGTTACCAGACCCGCTATCGGATGCAGGTACCTCCCGAACAGCTTACACGCCGCGCAAGAGAGTACAAACAAGCGACGCCACTCCCGACACTGAGCCAGGCCAGGTCTGCTTCACCCGAGGCCCCCCTGGTCGCTTCCAAGCCGAACCAGGGTCTGCTGCCGTACGCTGCTGATCAGAAACTGACAACGAACCAGCGATCTGCTGGCGGGGATAAACCCCCGGTCAGAGTGCTGTTTGTGTTTAAGAACAGTCAGAGCCAGACACCAGCTGTGCCTCCCGCTCCCCCGGCGTCCCGCTGAGGGGAACACCGGGAGGGAGGTGATTTAGCTCTAAAACCGTCTGATGGGGCAACCGTCTTATTTGGCCTTCTGTGGTCCGACGTGTCCCTTGGTCTTGGTCTGAATGCGAACCAGGTACGTATCTGCGGTGAGGTAGAGGACTGAACCGTCATTACCCCAGGCACAGTTGGCGGTCCGTTCGCCGGTGCTGATGCGTCCCAGCAAATCACCTTCGGGACTGAAGATATAACAGCCCCCTGGTCCGGTAGCGAAGACGTTGCCTTTGAGGTCGGTCTTCAGACCATCGGGCAGTCCGGGCAGCTTGCCGACATTTTCGGTGACATCACCGAAGACCTTGCTCTGCCCCAGTGTCCCATCCTTATTGACGGGGAATGCTTTCCACAGCGCGGCTTCAGGATCGGACTGTGCGACGTACAGTGTTTTTTCATCCGGTGAGAAGGCGATGCCGTTGGGGCGGGTCATCTCTTTCGTGAGCAGAGTCAGGGTTCCGTCAGTCGCCAGACGGTAGACGCCACAGAAGTCGAGTTCGCGACGGGGATCGTTATAACGATCGGGCAGACCGTACGGGGGATCGGTGAAGTAGAAATCCCCATTGGATTTGAATGTACCATCGTTGGGGCTGTTGAGGCGTTTGCCCATGTAGTTGTCGACCATCGTCCGCTTGCCCCCCTCTTTGGTGAGGACGGAAATCCGCCGATCGCCATGCTCACAGGAGACCAGTCGTCCCTGGGGATCCAGGATCAGACCATTGCAGCCAGGCTCGCCTCCGTAGGGAGCGACTCCAGTGTAACCCGAGGGTTTCATGAACAGAGACGCACCAGTTCCCTCTTTCCATTTCATGACTGAGTTGCGGGGAATATCGGAAAAGAGCAGATAACCGTCTTTCGCATCTCCAACCCAGACAGGACCTTCGGACCAATCGAAGCCGGAGGAGAGAACCTCAATCTTCGCATCCTTGTCTATCAGTTGATCGAGACGTGGATCGATGCGAATGACTTCGCCCAGTGTGGGGTAATTGGTCGAGTCCTGCGCGTGCCCTTGGGAGGGGGCGAGGCAGAGGAGACTTGAGACCAGTAGCAGACAGGAGAGTGGAATGGTTTTCATGCGCTTTTTTCCCTGTTTTGTAAGTCTATGAGATCAAGTGAATTCATCGGGGAATATTGAAGTATCAATTCTACAGATTGTGTGCAGGAGATGCACGTATCGAGGAAATATTCTTGAATCAGGGGCTTGGAATACTTGCATCCCGAAAGGTGCTTCGATAACGTAGGCTCAGAACCGATTCGGGTCCCTGAAGACTTTTCAGCAGCCTGAAAACCGATTAAAATCAGTCTGAATAAGACATATATGGTGGGTATAGCTCAGTTGGTTAGAGCGCCGGATTGTGATTCCGGAGGTCGCGGGTTCGAACCCCGTTACTCACCCTTTTTTCTCTCTTGAGGCCCCTTCAGCGACGTGATCAGACAGTCGCGGCTCCGCCTCTTCTGTTCCCTGCAGATGGAACAGTTCTCCCGTGATGTTGCGATAACAGCCAGCGCCTCGATTCAGATCTTGAGAGGCAGCTCTTTCCGTAGCGTAGAGGGGGAGACATTCCCTTCGGCAGGCAGCGGAATATTTCCAGGCTTACCTGCACCATAGTATGCGGCGAGTGCCACCAGTGGCGCCCAGGCGATCATTACCAGAGGCAGTCCCCAGACAGGCCAGAACAGGGCCATCGTTGCCAGCGGCAGGAGCCAGCAGACATTCAGAGCCAGTGCGATGAGAGTGACTCTGCGATGTGCGGCTTTACGGGTCAGGTTTTTCCCTTCCGGTTCAACCAGATAGCGGGAAACGCGTTGATAGGTATGGCTCTGATGTGCCTGGTACCAGCGATCTCCCCGCAGCATGCGCCGCAGTAATGTAAACGTGGCATCCACCCAGAAGACGCCAGGCAGGATGAGCCAGACCCAGAGGTTCAGGGCGCCGGAATACACGGTGGTTGCGGCCAGCATTCCCAGCGTGTAACCCAGAAAGGTACTACCGACATCGCCCATAAAGATTTTCGCGGGAGCCCAGTTAACCAGGATGAAGCCCGCCAGGCTGGCAGTCAGGATTAGCATGGGAAGCAGAACCAGTGACGATGCGGCTCCCTGTTGATAATACATCAGGCCGCCGGCGGTGGTCAGAATGCAAGTGGCTTCCATCCCCGCCAGTCCGTCGATGCCGTCCATGAAATTAAACAGGTTCAGCCACCAGACCAGAGCCAGGGCTGTGATTCCCCAGCAGATGACATCGGACTGCAGCCGGATTCCCCAGAGTTCAATCGCGGGAGCCGGCAGGAGTGTATAAACGGAGGCCGCGATAATCAGAATCTGTGCTCCGAGGCGTTTTTTAATCGAAAGCTGATACAGATCGTCACAGAATCCAATCGCCGCGATCAGCGCACCGCCGCAGAGCAGTACGGTCAACAGCGATCCGGAGCTGACTTCATTCCAGAGGCAGACCGTGGTCGCCAGCAGGCTGATCACAACAAAGGAGAGACCACCGCCGCGAGGCGTAGGTTGAATGTGGGAACAGCGATTGGTGGGCTTCTGCACCAACCCAAGACTGGGGGCCAGCCGGATGATCAGCAGCGCACCGACCAGAGTCGCCACGGAGACGCCGATAAGCATCACAGTTGATGTGATTACACTGTCAAACACCATTACTTCACGCTAGCCCTTATCTGGCCCTGAATGAATTGCGCTTCTAATTCAGGTCAGACTGTTGATCACTTTTCCGTGGAAGTCCGGATTCCTCAGACAGGATCCAAACTTCCCCACTTCCAGGTTGTCCCCCCTGAAATTCACGCAGCGGCGAACCGCTGATTTCCTAAAGAGAGGGGGGCAAGTCGCGGCGAAGTATACTATTAAGCGAAAAACGGGTCAATCCGTTATGAAACCCCTGTTTTCAGCTGGAAAACCTGCATTTTGACGGTCATTGATATGAGAAAAGCCCTTTGTCAAACAAACCCTACCTGAACATATAAAACCTCACCTGAAGAGGCTGAATACTGCCATTTTGTGAAGAACTCTCATCAGAATCGGAGCGGTGATTGATTTTGGGGGAGCTGAGAATTATCGTCAAACTGTAATGAAACAACGTCTGCGTTACTTTTCCTGGATCATCGGTGTCCTGGGAGTGCTGGGAGTTCTGCTCCAGTCACTCCAGGTACAGATTGAGCATACCCACTCCGGCGGAGAGAGTGCGCACCAGCACTCCCACTCTTCAGGGCACAGTCATTCGCATGGACACAGTCATACCCACGGACACGGGCATTCGCATAGCCACGGGCATGGTCACTCTCACAGCCATTCGCATGCGGGTCACAATCATGGGCATGCGCACTCCCATAACGATCAGGAAGAGCCTGCCACTAAGATAGCCCAGTCGCCTCACAAGCATATGCACATCAGGTTGCTCTGGTGGGAATTCACAGTCCAACTACCCGCATCCCCCTCAGAGCCAGCTGCCACAGAGGTCGCTGTCGCCCATATAACTGCGGAGACCAGCGTCCAGGAAACAGGCAGTCTCCCCGATGGCCTGCGATTCTCGGCGATTCCCTGGGAGCGGCTGATTTCGGAACTGGTTTCATCCTGGATGTGCGTTGCGCCACCTGAGCGTGGCCGCGTTCCTTTGCGCGCAGACTGTTTTGCGAATCTCAACTCAGCGGAAGCCTGTTATCAACGACTCCGTGACACGCCCCCCGTCCCGCCGCCTCAACGTTTACTTTCTGCTTCATTCTCGTAATTCCCCTGAAGAGATCATTGTCGATCTGTCTCAGGGAACGTGCGTGCTGCGCCTGACGTGAGGGGATATCACTTTCCCCCACTTTGACAGGTTCGGTTTGCGCACCTTGTTCCAGAATGTCTTTCGTGCACTGCCGGTCCGCGCAGAAACTGTCGGTACCGCTGCGCACATTCTTTCAGAAAGTAAAACGATGAAAGTCCAACCGCATCGCCCCAGAGGGTTCACACTGATTGAACTCCTGGTGGTCATTGCCATTATTGCGATTCTGATCGCCCTGCTCCTGCCTGCCGTTCAGCAGGCGCGGGAAGCAGCGCGCAGAACGTCCTGTAAAAATAACCTGAAGCAGCTGGGCCTGGGGCTACATAACTACCATGACACGCATGGCTGTTATCCTCCCGGTTATATTTACCGGCCCGGCGCTTCCGGAAATCAACTGGGTTTCGGCTGGGTGGCGATGATCCTGCCGATGATCGATCAGGCCAACTTGTATAACGAGTTCAATTTCAACCTGCCGATCTTCGACGCCGCCAACCTGACGGCGCGGGAAAAACAGATCCCGGGCCTGCTCTGTCCTTCAGACTCCGTTTCCGAAAATAATTTCGTGGAGATGGGAAGCTCTGCGGAACGTTACGCGATGGGCTGCTATGTCGCCAACTTCGGTCCGCCGGATCTGGATGCGACCCAGGAGAAACGAGCGGGAATGTTCAGCCGCAACAGTTCCACTCGCGCACGTGACATCATTGATGGCATGTCGAATACGCTCTGCGTGGGAGAACGCCAGAATGGTGCCTTCCGCAATGGGGCGTCGCACGGGAACCATTTCGAGTACGAAACGACCTGGGCTGGTGCCGTGCGTGATATCTCTGATCCGACGGACGACCATGGTCACATGGTGCTCTTCCAGTCGGGACATGTGCCCAATTCACCTCAGAGTGATGACCGGGATGTCTCGGCACCCCACATCGGCTTCGCCCAGTTCCTGCTGGGTGACGGTTCCGTGCGGCTCATTGGTTCCAGCATCGACTTCGGTGTTTATACAGGGCTGAGTACGATCTCAGGAGGCGAAGTGATCGGCGAGTATTAAATCGCGCTGATGGCTTGAATGAAAGTTGCCTGCTCACAGCTTGTGTTGTGAGCAGGCTTTTTTTGAACCTGTTGAACGAAGCAAAGGTGGCCCCGAATGAAATTCGGGGTTGTCAAAGACAACAGGAAACCGTCAGCGCAAACATACGAACTGAATTCGACTTTATGCTCAGATTTGAAAGCAAACCAGAATCACTCTTTAAAGAACGCAACACAGTCAGTTTCCTGCTCGCTGCGCTCGGCCCGAATTACATTCGGGCTCACCCATGACGATTGTGTTTCCGGAAGAATTTTATTCGTCAGCTGTCTTTTCAAAGACGAGGATATGCTGGCGGGGAAGGAGGCCGATGGTCTCTTTCCACTTGAGATTCAGTTCGGGGCGGGAGACCTCTTTTTTTGCCTGGGCTTCGGACATCTTATGAACCAGCTTGATGGGGACGGTTGGATCTTCCTTGCGGTATTCGACCAGCACGACGCGGCCTTTAGGTTTGAGTGCCTTGGAGATCTCGAGCATCATCTCATAAGGAAACTCGAACTCATGGTAGACGTCGACCATGATTGCCAGGTCGATGGACTCCGGTTTGAGACCGGGTGATTTCTGTGTTCCCAGCACCGGCACCACGTTATCGACGCCCATTTTGTCCAGTTTTTTCTTGAGCAGGTCGAGCATCTCCTGCTGCACATCGACGGCGTAGATCTTTCCTCCCGGAGTGACATGTTCGGCGAGGATCACCGAGATCACACCGCTGCCCGCACCGATGTCGGCAATGTCCATACCGGGTTGCAGTTTGAGTGCTTTGGGGAGCAACGACAGGCGTTCTTCCCGTTCGCGGGTGGTGCGTTCCAGCCAGGGGGCGCCCTGGTAACCCATCACGCGGGCGATTTCACGTCCCAGGTAGAATTTGCCGATGCCGTTGGGATCGTGTTCGTCGAGACGATAAGAATAGCGGTCGTCCTGCGTGTCGGGCTTCTGTTTTGTGGCAGCAGGCTCGGCGGCAGCTGCGGAGTTGGCCAGACCGATGAGGACCAGGAGAGCCAGTGAGTAGCACCGGAAGCAGAACGTATCGGATCGGAAAAGCTTCGACGTGGGTTTCATCAGATCTCCTTAAACCGTGTTAACGGAAATTCAGGAGACCGCTTCTCCCGTTTCCGGATTTCGTTCGTGTCGCTGCATGATGGCCGCCCATTCTTCCGGGGACACTTCCTCTGCCTCGTCCACGAGCATCACCGGGATTCCGTCGCGAATGGGATACTTGAGTCGCGTCGCCGGATCGACGGAGACCAGAAAGTCACCGTCGCAGACCAGCCTGGCTTTGGTTTTGGGGCAGGCAATGATGTCCTGTAAACGTTGTGGATCAAAGGCCATTGATAATTACTCTTGAACGACTGTCTCTGAATTGTAACAGAAGGGGGCGGAGATCAACAGTTTTCTCTGAAATCCGCCCCGCTTCAATCTTTTAAGTGCGACTCTGATTAGAAGCCACGCAGTTCCTGAATGTCTTTGAAACCGCGGAGTTCATAGTCGATGCCGACATAATCGAGAACGGAGCAAAGTGCCCGGACTGCGACGCCGATTCCATCGGGGCCACTGAATCCGCCGAACTGTCCGCCCCCTTTGAGGTGCGGCTCGACTTCCAGGAAGACGCCGGGTACGCCCAGTTTTTTCATCTTCTTGTCCATCTTGGGGAGCATGTCGCGGAGTTCCCGCAAGATGAATTCATGACCGGCATCACCCACGTTGGCGGGAACGAAGTTTTTCAGACGCTCTTCATCAACGACACCCGTCCATTCCAGATCGGGATCGACGGCGTAATCTTTGATGTGCAGCCAGCCCATGGATTTGCTCATGTCGTGGAACTCGCTCAGACACTGCATCGCGTCTTTGTTCTGAGCGGCGATGTTTCCGCCATCATAAATGGTGACCATGTTGGGGCGTTTGACTTTGCGGGCCAGTTCGGCCAGCAGTGGTCCGGTTTCCCCGATCAGGTTGGGCTCGATTTCGAGACCGTACACGAGACCTTCCTTGGCACACAGATCGACGATTTCCCCGATCTGATCAACGGCCTGGTTCATGTAAGGCTTGGGATCTTCACCCTTAGGCGGGTAGAAGGAGAAACCGCGGATCAGCTTGGTACCGAGGGTGGTCGCAGCGTTGATCGTGTTGGCGACTTCTTTCTTGAGGTATTCCTTGAAGGGGACGAAGACGTTGTGTGAACCATCTTCTTTGTCGACCAGTTTGATCTTACCAACGCGGGCACCGATGCTGGTGACGTTCATGCCGTACTCATCGTGCAGCTTGAGCAACTGCTTGTATTCGGCTTTGTTCAGATCGACGACATGCTTGACGTTCCCATCCCCGTTCACATCGATAAAGCGGGGGCTGTAGTATTTCAATCCCAGCGCGGAGAGTGCCACCATCTGTTCAACAGCGGTTTTATGATTGGCGGCTTCATCAGCAAAGGCACTTAAAATGACACTTGGATTATCTGACATGACGGAGATTAACCTTTTTTGTTTCTAAATCAATAGCGGATAAACGTGGAGCAATCAGCACTACTATCGGGGCGGAGACTATTCCACTTTGAAAGTAACCGGCCAGCGCTGCAGATATTTCGCGTGATTTCCCAGTAAAACAGGACCGCGAAAACAGACCAGTTCCCGGTCATTTTGACAGGTTGGAGCCAAGTTTCAAGAGCTACGCGAAGTTCCCCCCTGCTTTTTCAGAGGCTCGTTAAGAATTCCGTCGCGAACTGTAATCAGACAATCAAACGATCAGGTCGCATGCGGGAGGCATTTCGTAAATGCATGGTCATCGCGGCGGATGCGGTCTCGGCATCCTGCTGTTTCAGTGAATCGAGGAGCACCAGGTGATCGTAGAGCCCCCGCGTCATGATTTCGGGTGTTTCCCCGGCTGCGGAGTAGGATACCCGTTTATAGCTCCAGCATTTATGGATGGCTTCGCAGATCGGCAGATTACCACAATGGTCTGCGATGCTCAGATGAAGTGCGTAGTCGAAATTACGGGAAGCGGCACCCCACTTCTGAACCTGTTCTACAGACTGATCGCCGTCTTCGTACTCCTGCTGACAGGCTTTGACTCCGGCAGCCAGTTCCTGCAGACGCTGAATTTCTGCAGCGCTGATCCGTCCGGCGGCCATCCCGGCGGCAGATGGTTCGAGCAGCAGGCGGAGTTCGTGAATTTCCACGAGCCAGTTCTCGGCCCCTTCCCGGACGACGGCCCGGTGATTTTTCTGCTGGATCACGATCCCGTCGGCCTGCAGGCGTGCCAGGGCCTGAACGACCGGGGTCCGGCTGACGCCGATCTCACGGGCGAGTTGAGTGCTCTTCAGTTCGGTTCCGCCGGGCAGTTCACAGCGAATAATCCGCAGCAACAGTTTCTGGTACACCTCATCGACCAGGGAGAGACTCTCGTCTTCCTGAAGTGAGTGCAATTCCGTGGATTCGGTCAGCAAACTTGTCTCTTTATTCACAGGGATCTCAGTTTCTCTAGAAATACCGGGGCGGGACTCTGCAACCGGGGCGGGAAAAGCTCGAAATCTTTTCCGCTACCGCGCATCTGCGGGCTTGACAAAACGGCCAACCCGCCATAAAGTGAATTCACTTTCAGGCTATCCGAGGGGGTTCACCAAGCACTACACCCCTGATTATAGCAGGAAACCGCGAATTTACACCTTCGAAAACCACATATTTTGAATTCACTTAGGGATTAACTAATGAGTCCAGCAGGAACACTCCCCAAACTGAAAGCCGGCATGGTTGGCTTCGGTATGATCGTCGATGAAACCTATCGTCCCTTCTTCGAAACGGTTTACAAAGAGGACCTTTACCAGCGGTCAACCGGCCCGGTGGAAGTTTCGCTGGATGCAGTGGTTACCCGCACCGGATCCCGGGCAGAAAAGTATCTGGCTGAGAGTGGCGACAAAGTCGGCGGTTTTCAGAGCTTTGCCGGAGACAACGCCATCGAAGAGATGATCGAAGCAGGTGTGAACTTCGCCTGTGTCGCATCTCCCGATGACCGTCACTTCGATGCCTGTAAGAAGCTGCTGGGTGCAGGCGTGCATGTGATCGTGGAAAAGCCCTCTGTTCTGTGTCTGCAGGAACTGGACGAACTGGTGGCCCTGGCTGAGAAAAACAATGTGACTGCCAAGGTGGTCTATCACAAGCTGTTCGACCCCGATCACAAGCGGATGCGTTCTTTTGTTTATGATGGCGTACTGCAGCATGTGAATAACGGCTACTGCTCGCTGCTGGAACCCAAGGCAATTTCAGGGCAGCAGTTCGCTCAGTGGATTACCGGTCGTAACCCGGGAACTTATGTCGCCGTGCATTACATTAAACTGATCGACTTCTCGTTCGGTGGAAAACTGAAAACCATCACCGCAGCCGGCCAGCGGGGTCTGGTAGGCGAGAAAGATGGTCCGACCTGGGACAGTTGCCAGATGAAAATGGTTTACGAATACGAATCGGGCCGCGAAGCTGCCTTCGATATTCAGACTTCGTGGGTTACCCCGGATAACTTCCCCGGCTATGTCGAACAGGAAGTCCAGTTCCGCTTCGACAATGGTCTGTGGAACGGTCACTCCCGTAAACGCGGTGTGGAATGCACCGTGGAAGACAAAACGCCGAACGAGATCAAGAACTCGTTGAACAACCACTTCAACGCTCCGTTTGTAGAACCCTGGAACGAACGTTCGCAGCGGGGATACGGAATTGAAGTGATCGAACAGTTTGCGAAAGAAGTTGCCCAGGTCGAATTCGGCGGTCCCGAATCGGAACGGGCAGAACGCCTGGCGCAGATTCGATCGCTGGACTACAACGACCTGTCGGCGGATCGTCAGACCGTGGCCGCCGTCCAGGCACTCGAAGCCATTCTGGAAAAACGGGCTGCGGGCGAACCGGATTGCGTCGTGCGTGTAAACGACGAAAACGGTGGTCTGGTGCTCTATCGTCCTGGTTCGAGCGAATTCGAAGTGCTCTACGAAGGAACCGTTTAACCCTGCTATCAGATTCGAGCCCCGGTGCCGGATCAACATTCATTAACCTTTGTCATTTACCTGTTATGTAAAAAGAGATCATCATGACAACTGCCATTCACTTTGATAACGAAAATCAGTCTAACGCGGTGCGGGATGAACTGTTCCAGACCGAACCTCTGGCCCTGCGAACCTTCACCCCCAGCCAGGCAGTACTGGCCAAATCCGCCGGCTGCTACCACTGGACTCCGGAAGGCCGTCGTCTGTACGACTTCACCTCGGGCGTGCTGGTGGCGAACCTGGGTCACAATCCCCGCAGTTGGATGAAGCGGTTCAGCGAATACATGGGCTGGAAGCCGGAACATGTGACCGGCGAAGGGGAAGGCGAATACTTTGATGCCGTCACCCTGACTGCTTACAACGCTGTCACCCCGATTGAAACTGAAGCCAGTAAGCGTCTGATCGCCAACATTCAGTCTTTCACAGGGGGCAACCGCTGCGACAAAGTCATGTGGGCGGCCTCTGGTTCAGAAGCAGTTCAGAAGGCACTCTGGGCCTGTCTGCACCGCGATCCCGCACGGGACATCATCCTCGCAACCCGCTATGGTTTCCATGGTAAAAAGGGTCTGGCGGGTGCCGTCACCGGTTCGGAAACGGATGCCGACCGCGATCCGCGCGTGAAGTTCATCAGCTTCCCGCGAACCGAATGCGACGACATGAGCAAGAAGGACGATGTACTGGATACCGCTGCCTACCAGAAAGAACTGGAAGACATGTGGACCGAGTACGGCTCACGGATTAACTGCCTGATCACCGAGCCTTACCTGGGCGGCGGGGGCAGCTACCATCCACAGGTGGCTTACCACAAAGTGCTGCAGGACTTCTGCCGGGCACACGACATCATGCTGATCTTCGATGAAGTGCAGGCCAACTTCGGCCGCACCGGTTGCATGTACGCTTTCGAAAAATACCAGGTTGAGCCCGATTTCGTTGTACTGGGTAAAGGCCTCGGAAACGGCGTGCCTGTGGCTGCAGCCGTGGGTCGCAGCGATGTCATTGCCAGCCTGAAATACGGCGAAGCCTCTGACACCTGGAGTGCCAACCCGCTCTCTTCCGCATCCGTACTCGCCACCCTGGACGAGTTCGAATCGACGGACGTGATGGAGAACACACAGAAGCTGTCTGCTCTCTACACTGAAGGTCTGCTGAGCCTGAAAGAGACTGGCGTCATCGCCAAGGTCCGCGGCGAAGGCATGGTCTTCGGAATCGAATGTGCCGAACTGGGTGGCAAGACCAGCCAGGAAGTCGCGATCGAACTGGTCAAGACCTGCTACCTGGGTGAAGAAGGTGGCGACGGCATTCACCTGCTGGGTGCCCTGGCCGGTAACGTACTTCGCGTCAGCCCGCCGATGACAATGACCGAAGCGGAAGCAAAAGAATCGATCGCCCTGTTGAAGCGGCTCTGCGAACAGCTGGCTGCTCAACTGCAGGAAGCTCCTGCCTCTGCTTAAGTGGAGAAGCGATGCTTAGAAAATGAAACAGGCCCCGTGTGATGCGGGGCCTGTTTTTTTGTTGTCTTGATTCAGATCAAAGCTGACGCTGGTTGCGCCACTGTTCCATCTGTTCTGCGTTCATGCCGGGAGGCGGCTGTTGGGTGTTGTCTGCAGGTGCGGAAATGCGCCGAGGCGACTGAGGAATTCCGGCGGGGGCCATTCCCTGGGAAACGGCGTTCTGCACTGTTTTCACTGGTGGCTTCGCTTTGGTGTAAGCAGCCTGCTTAGCAGCTCCCTTTGCACCAGCACTGGAAGAGACGCCGGCCAGCATGAGCCGGTTCTCTTTTTCGCGGCGGATTTCATCCAGCCAGTATTGTGCTTCGTTGAACTCGGGCTTCAGCAGGACGGCCTGCAGAAACTGCTGCTCGCTGGCCTGTAGTTCGCCACGATCTTTCAGGATGTAACCGATGTTGTAATGGGCTTCCGCTTCGCCGACGGCGCGGATCAGGTGTGGCATCGCGGACTGGTAATCTCCCGAAGAAGCCATCGCGATTCCCAGCTGGTAGCGGATGTTCTTGTCCGCGGGAGCGGCTTTGATCGCTTCACTCAACAGAGGAATGGCTTTATCCCATTTCTGTTCGGCGGCATAGAATTGACCAATGCTGGCGCGAACCTGGGGATTCTCGGGTTCCATCTCGAGTGCTTTCTGGAACCCCTTCTCTGCCTCGATTTTGCGACCGGCAACCTGGTCCAGACGTGAGAGTCCGAGTACGGCGTCGATCGATTTAGGATTTTCTCCCAAGGCCACCTGATAGGAGGTGCGGGCGGAATCAAGATCGCCCATCTTTTCCTGCAGCTGGCCGTGTGTCACGTAAAACTTGTCGGGGTGCTTCAGTTTCTTTTTCGCGACGGAGATCTTTTCTTCCAGCGTGTCCGGCGGCTGATCATTTTTCTTGACGATCTGATCTTTCATGGAAGAACAACCGCTGCAAATCAATAACGCACAGGCGATTCCAGCGAGCCAGGTCTGTTTTGTAAAACGTGTTACGGGCATGTGATCCCCTCCATGAGATACAGCAGCGAAACTTTTTTGATTTTCTCAGTCGGTACTCCGAAAATCAGACCTTCTGACGGCTACGGCGTTGCTGCTAAGGCTGGGCAGAACGTTTCGGCAACCGATACAGAACAGAATGATCATGAGTCAATCGAGGTGTCTGACAGATCTTCGTAACTTCCGATCTGACAGGATGTTTGGGATAGGATTTATAACTGACAGAAGAAGCGTTGTGCTGCCTCTGCGATAACTTGAGTGGAAAGAATGGGTTCCTGTCCTTTAAATCGACAAATTGACTGAAGAATCTCCAGTAAATCTCTCGGGTCACTCGAGCGCGGGGACTGACCCTGGTTGTAATAAGTGTCATACAGGTAATCTACAAAGACTGGGTCAAACTGCAGATTTCGCTGGTGACAGCAGAGCTGTGCGATTTCGGTAAACAGTTCCCGTGTGGGGGGACCGATGTGAATCTTGTGACGAATCCGGCGGAGGAAGGCTTCATCGACCAGGTCTTTCGGATCCAGGTTGGTGGAGAAGACGATCAACTGTTCAAAGGGAACCGCGAACTTCTTGCCGGTTGCCAGCGTGAGATAATCGGTCCGGTCTTCCAGCGGCATAATCCAGCGGTTGAGCAGGTCCTTGGGGCTGACCAGTTGCCGGCCGAAGTCGTCAATCAGAAACACGCCGCCATTGGCTTTGATGTGTAACGGGGCGGTGTAGAAGTTGCTGGTTTTATTGTAGCGTAAATCCAGCATCTCCAGATTCAGTTCCCCGCCCGTGATAACGACCGGACGCCTGATCCGTCGCCAGCGCAAATCGGTTTCCGGTTTACTCCAGTCTTCCATGTCAGGCAGGCTGGTTGCCGTGTGTCGCTGGATGGATGACGCATCCTGGAATTCATGGTCATCTGTCGTCTCATGAATGGTCGGATCGAAGAGGGTAATGATGCTGTTTTCCATCTGCAGAGCGTAGGGCACATGGATCTCGCCCCCCTGCCGATTCAGGAAGCGTCCCAGTCCTTTGGCGATCAGTGTCTTGCCATTACCCGGCGGGCCGTAGATGAAAATGGATCGTCCACTGCAGACAGCAGGACCGAGTTCTTCCAGCAGCCCTTCACGAATGATGAAATCGGAAAAGGAATCTTCGAGCCGTTCCGGCGTACATTCGATGCCAACCACAGTCTGTAACTGACACTGGCGGACATAGGCATCCAGCGGTACCGGCGCCGGCCCGACATAGCGGCACTGTTCGAACGCTTCCCGGGCGCGGACCCGCCCGAGTTCTGTTAAATGGAATCGATAGGAAGACCGCCCGATGACATTGCCGGACGTGACTTCGATGCACTTTTCTTCTTTCAGAAAGATCAGAGCCGTATCGATAATGCTGAACGGCAGATGCGCACTGCGGGAAATTTCGAGCCCGAGGGCACTTCCCTGCAGATACAGCTGTTTGAGTACCAGCCCCGATAACTGCACGAGTGACAGGCCGGTTTCTTCGAGCGTTTTGGGAGCCGGGATTCCTGCACCGGGAGAACGCCTGCGCATGCCTGCTGTGCCTGTGATCCTCTGTGCGGAACGGGGCGTGGTCTCTGCAGGTTTCGGCTGGTCATGTTGCGGAAACAGATCGCTGTACAGATCAGCCACATCCTGTTTGGGGGCAGCGATGCGGGGCTCATCTGTTGGGGCATCAGGTTGCGCGCGAAATGCTGCTTCGGCAGCATCCCGCGTTTCATCATCACCAGGTCGATCAATCATGCAACAGCGATACGTTCAAATTAAACAGAGCAGGAAAAGCGATTTAGAATCAAACGACAGGCGGCACTGGGTTTAGTTGCCGCCATTCGATGCAGTTCCCCCGCCGGGTGTATACAGAATCCGGGGTGGCAAAATCGAACCGATGTAAGCCCGGTATTTCATGTCCTCTTCGCGTGCGGGGCGTCCGTAGGTTGGTGCGAGACGCAGCATCGTGGGAGGCAGGTTGTCATCGCCGGCCATCTGAGAAGCAGCGTACTGCACATTGGCCAGACGTTCCTGGCTTTCAATGGATTCATTGGCCGACTGAACAAAGACGGTACGACGGCTTTCGGGTGCGTGTGTGAGAATCCAGCGGAGATGCATTAAACCGGCTTCGGTTAACTTGTTAGTGTCTTTCTCGAAGTGATATGCATACAACGTGGTCTGGTCGGCCCAGCCATTGTGCATCTGTCTGTCCATGACATCACGTACGTAAGCCCGGTCTTCACACTGATAAGGGTAAGGCCAGTAGTGGGCGTGATGGTAGCGGTTCCAGAAGTGCTGCTTGGGACCGGTCGGCCGGGGATAGGGAGGCCAGAGTTCTCCGAACTTGTATTTCTGTCGCGAGCCAACGGGGCGTGCTGCGCGCTCGGCCCATTTTGCTTCTTTTTCAGCCTCTTTGCAGGTATCGCAGGACCAGGGCCAGCCGGCCTGGGCTTCGTAACCCTGTGTCAGGCTAAATGCAAAAATCACAAGTAGATACGTACTCCATCTGACGGCAGTCGTCATGCCATCTCCCCCCTGTGTTAGTCAGATTTGGTGTGTCTCCCTCAAGCCGCAATCATCATTCGCGTCAGCCCGACCGCGCATGAATGGAGACAGTCAGTACTGGAGTTATCGGCAGCCAAGAGGTCCGGTCCTGACGGGAAAAACGATTCTGCCGACAGAATGAGTGAGATAATTTCCCACTGATGCTGTGCGAAAAGCCTCCTGCGCGACACGCCAAACCGGATCCCCTGGTGACCCTCTTTTTTTGAAAGAGGCGGCTCCCCGCGCAGCTTTGTTTAGAAACCGCCTCTTCAAAATTTCTTCATAGAACAGGCACTGATGAGGAGCGGATTTCTGTTGTGTGAGCCTGTTAAACTCGTGGTACGCTCACTACACTTTCGTGTATCGCAAAACTGTTCGGCGCCCGACAGACGGCGGTCACCTGGAATGACCATTTCTATTTTCTCTGAAAACAGTTATTCTACACACAAGAGACAGAGAAGATCCTGTAATTGATCAGAGCTCTGATCGCAAGTTTTCGTAACCATAGGTCGAAACGAATCGAGATCGAGATGGATGCGGTTGAGATACCAGAGAATCAATCCGGCTCACAGTTCTCAGAACGTGACGCAGCGCAAATCGCTGAGGAATTGAAACTCACATCACAACAGATTCAGAATGTGATCGCGTTGCTTGATGAAGGCAACACGGTTCCTTTCATTACGCGTTACCGTAAAGAACGTACCGGCAACCTGGACGAAGTTCAGATCCGCGATATTCAGAAACGGGTGCAGCTGAAGCGTCAATTGCGCGAGCGGGCCACCACCATTCTGCGTCTGATCGAAGCCCAGCAGCAGCTCACTCCGGAACTCAAAGCGGAAATCGAAAAGGCCGATACGCTCAAACGTCTGGAAGACCTCTACCGCCCTTACCGTCCCAAGCGAACCTCCCGCGCCGCGGCCGCCCGTAAGCATGGCTTCGAACCACTGGCCGATGCGATCTGGGCCGGCGATGCAGCGCTGACCGACTTAAACGTCGCCGCGGAACAATACATCAAAGACGAAGAAGGCGCACAGACGACCGAAGATGTTCTCAAAGGGGTCGCCGACATCCTGGTCGAAAAGATCGGTGAAGATCCCGATGTGCGCGACATCTCCCGCCGGATTGCCTGGCGTTCTGGAAAGCTGACGGTCAACGCGACCAAAAAAGCAGAAGAGCTGGGCCAGGAATATCGCGATTATTTCAACTACTCCGAACGGGCCGTGAAGGTTCCCCATCATCGGACCATGGCACTTAACCGCGGAGAGAAATCGGGAGCGCTGCGGGTTCGGTTTGAGTGGGAAGAAGATTCGGCGCGACACTCTATAGTGAGTCACCTCAAGCTGGAAGGTCATCGTTTCAGTGAGTTTCTGACCGAAGTGGTTACCGATGCCCTGCAGCGTCTGATCCTGCCGAGCCTGGAACGGGAAATCCGTCGCGAGCTGACCGAGAAAGCCGAGAAGCATGCGGTCTCTGTCTTCGCCCAGAACCTGAAAAACCTGCTGCTGCAGCCTCCCCTGCAGGGGGAACGGATCCTGGCGATCGACCCGGGTTTGCGCACGGGCTGTAAACTGGCGGTACTCGATGAACTCGGTTACTGCGTGGCGACCGACCTGGTATATGTGACCGGTTCTGCAGAGAAGAAAGATTTCGCGCGGAACAAACTGGCCGACATGATGACCGAGCATAACTGTAAGCTGGTCGCGATTGGCAACGGTACCGCGTGCAGGGAAACGGAAGAGATCATCACCGAGATGATCGAACAGAATCTGCCCGAAGCGCGTTACCTGATCGTGAACGAAGCGGGAGCGAGTATTTACTCTGCCAGCCCGGTCGCCCGTGAAGAATTTCCAGACTTGGACGCAACGATTCGCGGCACCATTTCGATTGGCCGCCGCTTACAGGATCCATTGAGTGAGCTGGTAAAGATCGATCCGCAGCACCTCGGTGTGGGCATGTATCAGCACGATGTGAACTCCAAGCGGTTGAAAGAATCGCTTGATGAAGTGATCGAATCGTGCGTGAACTACGTGGGCGTGAACCTGAATACCGCGAGTGCTTCTTTACTGCGGCACGTCTCGGGACTCAACCAGTTAATCGCGCGACGGATTACCGAATGGCGCGACCAGCACGGTTCGTTCCTCAGTCGGAAACAACTGCTCGATGTCGCTGGAATCGGCGAGGCGACTTTCACCCAGGCCGCCGGCTTTTTGAAAATTGACCGCGGCGAAGAGCCGCTGGATTCCACCTGGATTCACCCGGAAAGTTACGAGTCGGCGCATAAGGTGCTGGAACAGCTGGAGCTGCCTCCCGACAGTCTGAAAACATCGGCCCAGGAACGGGCTTCGATTCTGGAGAAGGTTTCCCAGATCGACAAGCAGGCGCTGAGTGGAAGTCTGAAGATCGGTCTGCCAACACTGGAAGACATCCTGGAAGCCATTGCCCGACCGCCACGCGATCCGCGTTCCGATCTGCCGGGGCCCATCTTCAAACAGGGTGTGCTCAAGCTGGAACAGCTGACCGAGGGCATGGAACTGCAGGGCACCGTTTTGAACGTGGTGGACTTCGGTGCGTTCGTGGATGTGGGCCTGAAAGACAGCGCCCTGATTCACGTCAGCGAGATGGCGAATCATTTCATCGAAAGTCCTTACCAGTTCGTCTCGGTGGGTGATGTGATTACCGCCTGGGTGCTGGGAGTCGATCTGGAACGACGCCGCGTCTCCCTGACATTGATCAAACCGGGCACAGTGCGACCGCCGCGAAAATCTCAACGCGGACCGACGAAACCCGACGAGCAGAAAAAGCCGGATAAGGCAAAACAGGACCAGGGCGATTCCACTGCGACCCGCAAACGGAAACCTGGCAAAAAGAAACGGAACAAGCCTGGTAAGAAAGAGGCCCCCCTGCCCAAGCTGACCAAGGAAATGAAAACCGGAGATCAGCCGCTCCAGGGCTTCGATCAGCTCAAGGCGCTCTGGAATCAGAAAAAGAAATAACACGACCTGCGAGACTCGCAGAATTGCTGAAGAAATACGATGCAGAAGAATCAACGCGCACGCACATTTATTGCCGTCCCCGTTCAACCAACGCGGGGACTCCGAAAAGTTCTGGAAAAGCTGAATCAGATGGGCTCGGCCGTGAAACCGATCCCCGAAGATCAGATGCATATCACGCTCAAATTCCTGGGACCGACGGAGCTCGAAGACATCATGCCCGTCAGCCGTGCTTTGAAAGAGATGCGGAATCGCTTCAAATGCGTCCGGCTGGCGTTCAAAGGTCTGGGCGCGTTTCCCCGCGAAGATCGACCGAACGTAATCTGGGCGGGTATCAAAGATGAAACCCTGCTCGCAGAGATGGCAGAGTACCTCGAAGCCGAGACCGAAAAGCTGGGCTACCCCCGGGAACGCAAAGGTTTCCATGCTCATCTGACACTGGCCCGTATCAAAGCCAAGCCGCCGGAAGAACTGTTCCAGCTGTTGGCTGATCGGCGGGATGCGGAGTGGGGTGAAGCGACGCTGGACACGCTCAAGTTCTTTCGCAGCGAACTGAAACCGCAGCGGGCTCAATATCATGAGATGCAGACAGTACGGCTGCCCCCGGCACCTAAAAAGAAAAACCAGGCAAAGTCCCTGGATTCAAACGAATCACAATCGTGATACCCAGCCGGGCCTCATGTCCTTAACTCTCAGGGCGTACACTCGGGGAAGTATTCCCTGATGTGCGCTTATTGTGACTCTTGCGGCAGCACCTGTCGCGGGCGAAAGAGGATGAAGCGAACCAGGAGCCCGGCGACGATCAACGCACAGCCGACAAACGTGGAGACCGAGACCGTTTCTCCCCAGAAGAGCCAGACCCAGATCGGATTCAGGATCGGTTCGGTGAGCACCAGCAGGGCTGCTTCCTGCGAGTTGACTGTTTTGACTGCGTGCGAGAACACGACGTAAGGCGTCCCCAGTTGAACGACGCCCAGTAGTGCCAGCAGTAAGAACTGCTGTCCGGTCAGCGTGATGTCGAGACTCCAGACCCAGGGCGCGACGATGGCTGCGGAGGTCAACAGGCAGAGTGCGACCAGCCAGGCCGGATGTTCGTCGCGGAGTACTCGGAAGAAGATCACCACCAGTGCGTAACAGACGCCGCTGGTAAGGGCGATCAGATTGCCGTCATAGTTTTCCCCGGCCCAGTCGCCGGCCACGATACAGAGGATGCCGGCCAGGACAATCAGAATAGACAGGACCGAGCCACGTTCGATGCGTTCCTGCAGGAGAAAATAACCAAAGAGCATCGCCCAGACGACACTGGTATTCTGCAGGAAGATGGCAGCGGCAGCAGACGTGCGGGTCATGGCGGTGACGAACAACAGGTTCATCGTGGCGAAGGCGACCAGCAGCGGAATCAGAGCGGGACGCCAGCGCATGTGCCGAAAGCGGACCAGGGGCAGCAGGAACAAGCCGGCAAACAGGGCCCGATAGCAGGCCAGGATCAAGCCGCGATCTTCAGCCGGGATCGACTGGAACGGCGGCGACTTGATGAACAGACCACTCAGGCTCCAGAGCACCGAGGCGAGGAGCACCAGCAGCCGTGCCCGGTACAGTTTTCCACGATCGACGTCGTCGGTCATTTGCAGTGATTCCTGTCCGCCGGGCCCCGGCATTCCCACTCAAGCGGTCGCGGCATGTTAAGGAGTCGCGGCAGCGATGGCATCGGGAACCGCGATCGTCCCTTCGTAGAGGGCACGGCCGATGATTGCGCCGACCAGCCTGGGCTGTGTGCGACTGACTTCGGCCAGGCGGGTGACATCGTCGAGGGTCGTCACGCCGCCGGAAGCGATCACGGGGAGACCGAGTTCGGCCAGCGCGATCATGTCCTGGATGGTCCCTTCATCGACGCCCTGCATCATGCCGTCGTTGGCGATGTTGGTGTAAATCACTGCGGCCAGTTCCACGCCCACGTATTCTTTGGCCAGGTCGATGGCCGAGGTTTCCGAGACATCGAGCCAGCCTTCGGTGGCCACTTTGGAGTCGCGGGCGTCGAGACCGAGTGCCAGCCGACCCGGATAACGGGTAGCCATCTCTTTGAACCACTGGGGATCTTTGAGTGCCTGGGTGCCGACGATGACGCGGTCGATGCCGACGTCGTCCAGCATCAGCTTAATTGAGGCTTCGTCGCGAATGCCGCCCCCCATCTGGCAGGGAACGGAAACGGCGTCGACAATCTTGCGGACGACTTCGTGATTCACGGGTTGACCGGCTTTGGCGCCGTCGAGGTCGACCAGGTGCAGACGCTGTGCGCCTCCGTCAGCCCAGCGGCGGGCCATTTCGGTGGGATCGTCGCCGAAGACGGTCTCCTGTCCGTAATCGCCCTGTCGCAGACGCACACATTTGCCTCCCCGGATATCGATGGCGGGCAGAATTTCCATAGCTGAGCTGACTTTCTATTTTTCTGATACTTATTTCGGATGGTGTCGAATTAAAATGCAGCGAAGTTCTGCAGCAGTTTCAGGCCGGCGTTCTGGCTTTTCTCGGGGTGAAACTGGCAGGCGACCAGATTGTCGCGGGCGACCATCGAGGCGAAGCGACAGCCGTAATCCGTCCAGGCGGCAACGTCGTCGTCATTATCGGGGGCCACATAGTAGCTGTGAACGAAGTAAAAGTGTTCGTGCTCGGGAATGCCGGCCAGCAGGGGATGCGGTCGAGTGGCGTCGATCTGGTTCCAGCCCATGTGGGGGATCTTCAGACCGGGCTGATCCTGAAAGCGGACCACCTTGCCGGGAATGATGCCCAGCCCCTCGTATTCGCCGTCTTCGTAACTCACATCGAACAGGAGCTGCAGACCGAGACAGATGCCCAGAAAGGGTTTGCCCGAGTTGGCGTGTTCCAGAATCGGTTCCACCAGGTTCTGATCCTTGAGGGCCTGGATCGCATCGCGAAAAGCGCCTACACCGGGCAGAATCAGTTTGGAGGCTTTTGCGATTTCCTCGGGGTTTGTGCAGATCTGTGCTTCCGCGCCCACCTTTTCAAAGGCCTTCTGGACGCTCCGCAGATTTCCCATTCCGTAGTCGACAATTGTAATCATAGGTATTTCTAATTTCAGATCTCAAATTTCATGTCAGCAGTTGGCGAGCCACTGAGAATGGACACGCACGGCGGTGACAAGTTCAGCTTCTGCAGCCGATTCTAGTCTCTCGAGTTGATTTTGTGAATGATATGGGTCCCGGACTGGAAAAAGCCCTGATTACCGGCCGTTTTTCCACTGGTGGTAGTGTTGCGTTCCCCGTCCGGCCCGGGTGTGGTTGTTTGTGTTGAGATCCCAGCGGCCCTGGGTTTCGTTGACATTCTCACCCGACTGGTAGGTCAACTGGTCGGCAGACGTCCATTCCTCGACCCATTCGTCCTGCCAGTAGAGGGGGATGCCCAGGATCCATTTGATGAACTGCGTAAACAACAGGCAAACCGTCAGCAGGACCATCATCAATAGTGCCAGGATGGGCAGCAGCGGTCCCAGATGGCAGATGCGTTCGGCGAGCGGCCAGATTTTCGGCCAGCCGAGCAGGACGAGCAACGCTCCCAGGCTGAGGTAAGGTCCAAAGGGAATCTCGCGCGAGAGCTTGAAGAAGATGGAGACCGCCACCACCAGGAGGGCACACAGGGGGGAAATCACAAACACGGTGACCGTCGCCTGCCAGCCCAGAAAGCTGCCGATGACGGCCATCAGGATCACGTCGCCGAAGCCCATCGCTTCCTGGCGTAACGTCCATTGACCGATGACGCGGACGGCCCAGACCACACCGCCGCCCACCACGAGCCCTACCAGGCTGACGGCCAGACCGTGCAGGTGCGGATAGGTGACGACCCACTGCGGAATCTTTTCGACAATGAAATGGTGCCGGTAATCTTCCGGGAAATAAACTCCGAACAGGCGGACCACCGAAGGCTCCTGGAACCAGACCGGCACCAGGTAGAGTACTCCGAAGACAAACGCGCCGACCACCCCGACAAACAGGGCGGGCATGGTACAACCATCGGGGATGATTTTGTGATCGAAGTCGATAAAGGTGGCGATCATCAGGGATTCGATCAGCACCAGGTGATAGAAGTAACGCA
Source organism: Gimesia chilikensis (assembly GCF_008329715.1). Lineage (GTDB taxonomy): Bacteria > Planctomycetota > Planctomycetia > Planctomycetales > Planctomycetaceae > Gimesia > Gimesia chilikensis. Next base: position 365,902 of record NZ_VTSR01000009.1, read on the forward strand.
GGTTGAGCAGTCCCGCGGGAGAGAGCCAGGAATCGACGGTCACCAGGTCGGGTGCATAGGCGGAGAAGAGTCCACTGTCCTGCAGCAGTGCGCCGGCTCCCAGGGGAACTTCGGCGCAGTAGAGCAGTACGAAAATCACGCCGTTCAACAGTTCCACGAGTGCTTCGCGATGCGAGCGGCGGTAGGAATAAGTCGAGTTTTTCGACCGCGTGAGATAAACCCCGATGAGGGGCAGATGATAGCGGGAGCCGAGGTGCCGCATGCGACGAAAGACCCGTTTCCAGGCGGCCCCCACTTTTTCCTCGCGGGGTATTTCCTCGATGCAGAGGTTGATGATCCGCCCCAGTGCGGTTCCCAGCAGGAACAGCAGTGTCAGCATCAGGTAAGGATTGATACCAAAGGGGGTCATGATCGGAAATGCTTTCGTTGTGGATTAAGAATCAGCATCCAGGGCGGCGATAATTTCAGCGACGATTTCGGTCACCGTTTTGCCGCCGGTCTCGATGGTGAGGGTGGCGGCATCGCGATAGAGGGGATCGCGCTGTGCGAGCAGGGTCTCGACTTCTTCAAGCTGAGAGTTGCTGGCGGTGAGCGCCGGACGCCGACTGCCGGTTGTGCTGTCACCGTCGATCCGCTGAATGAGGTCTGCGGCGTCAGCCTTGAGCCAGATCACCGGACCGGCCTGTTTCATTTCCGCACGGGTCTGGTCATTCAGAATCGCACCGCCTCCCGCGGCGATCACCCGTTGATCGCCGGAGAGCAGTTGCTGCATGACCTCGCGTTCGATCTGGCGAAAGTGGGGTTCGCCTCCCTCGGCGAAGATCTCGGCAATGGTTTTGCCGGCGACGCGTTCGATTTCATCGTCGGCGTCGATCCAGTCATAACCGCGTTGTTCGGCCAGGGGGGCGGCGACGCTGCTCTTGCCGCTGCCTCGGTAGCCAATCAGGGTGATCAGGGACATGCCAGGTGTTCCTTAGAGTTTCGCGACCGCGGAAATCCCCTTGCGAAGCGTGTTCCGCATGACATCCAGGGGGGCTTCCTTACCGGTAAACAGTTTGTATTGCGCTGCAGCCTGGCGTACGAACATTTCGATTCCGGAAACGGTTTTGCAGCCCCGCTCGCGTGCCTGTTTGAGCAGCAGCGTGTTTTCGGGATTGTAAACCGTGTCGAAGACCAGCATATCATCGAGCAGGAAGTTCTGGGCGAACGGCGTTTCATTGACATTCGGATGCATGCCGACCGAGGTGCCGTTGACCAGAATGTCATAGTGTCCGCTGCCCCGGTTTTCCCAGGTGGTGTGAGCACAACCGAGATCCTGGGCCAGCTTTTCGCCGCGTACCCGGCTGCGGTTGGTTACCGTTAACGCACCGCCGGCATTGATGATCCCGGCGCCGATCGCACGCGAGACACCGCCTGCACCGAGGAGCAGTACCTGTTTGCCGTCGATGGGATCATCGGAGGATTTACCTTCCGGATCGAGGCCGAGCCGGATGCTGTCGAGGGCGGCATCGTAGTCGGTGTTGCGGGCCTGCCAGATGTTCTGGTCATCTTTATAGAGGGTGTTGGCCACTCCCATGGTTTTGGAAGCCTGATCCGCGGCACCCGCGAACTTGAGGGCGCCTTCTTTGTGCGGAATGGTCACGCTGTAACCCTGAACGTTGAGGAACTCGAATTCCTTGAGCGTCTCTTCCAGGCGGTCTTTCGGAACGCGGAATGGCAGATAGACGCCGTCCAGTTTATCGTGCCGAAAGGCGATGTTGTGAATCAGCGGACTCAGGCTGTGGGCGATGGGATCACCGATCACGCCATAAACGGGTGTTTCGGGGCCGATCTGATCGTAGCGGTAGATCTGGGTCATTTCAGAAAAGGCGAGCTGCCCCGGTGCCATTTCCCGTTCGCGACTGAAAGTGGCATACGTGAAGGGGGAGCCGTACTTGCCGCAGAGAATACGACTGATTACGCCGTACTCACCCATGCAGAATCCGACGGTGGGAACCTTGGCACTGGCGACCAGCTTGAGCATGCGAATCGAATCGCCGGGGGAATTGGCCATCGTGACCAGTTTGACGATATCCGGGTCTTTCTTGCAGAGCGACTCGTGAATCTCTTCGAGGTTATCGGGGGTCTCATCGAAGTTGTGATGACTGATGATGCGTTTGGTTTTGCCGTAGCGGGGAATTTTGTCGGCGATGTCATCTTCGATGTCGACGTATTCGACTTCGGAGACGATGGCGGTTCGCAGCAGGGCCTGCCGCTGTTCTTCGGAACCCTTCCAGCGTCCTTTATCTTCAGGACGCCGGCAGGTGATGACAACCGGGGTGGGCCGGTCTTTAATCAGTTTCGTGACGTCTGGCGTCCGGGCAATCCAGTCCAGCCTTAATTCAACGAGTTCGGCCCCCTTCTCTGAGAGGGAGCGATGTTCCATCATCATCATTTTGTGCCGGGTTCGACCGATGCTGACACAAATCATGGGACTGTTTCGACTTTCTATATGGGATCTGAACGATTCCACAGACGGTTCCGGACGTACCTTCCCCTGAACCTGGAATCAGTAAGCGACATTAAAGTGTTCCCCAGTGTAACCAATCTCCTGAAGCGACTCAAATAAGAGTCTGACCGGAAGTCAGGTTTATTGCCCGGTTTCAGGCGCCGTGACGGAACTCCGTGGAGGGCCAACGGACATTTCCCCTCGCTCCGACGCCGACTGGTGGGGTTAGAGGGATTATACCATTGCTCGAATCCGGGTTGACCAAATATAACGAACGTTATATAACGGTCGTTATATTTACAACTTCAATTACTTTGACCAGGAGAAAATCATGATTCAGGCGACAGATCAGAGCGTGCATGGAGACGGCTATGACTGCTTTGAAGCGGGTCCGCTGGAGAGCTGGACGCGGTTCAAGCTCACGCCGCCGGACGCGCCGATGCCGGTCCGCGGAAAATATTTTTTACGAAAGCTACTCAATTCGGACGGGCTGGAGATGTCGGTCAATGTGCTGCCTGCGGGCCGCGAGATGCCGTTCGTCCATCGCCACCAGGCGAACGACGAGATTTACTTCGTGATCCAGGGCCGGGGACAGTTTCAGGCGGGGGAGGAGCTGTTTGAGGTTTCGGACGGATTCTTTATTCGACTTTCGCCCGAAGTGCCGCGCGTCTGGCGAAACCACAGCGAGGAGCCGTTATACTATCTGGTGATCCAGTACCGTGCGGACAGTAGTGTCACCGGCGGCATTCTGGATGGCGAACGCCTGGAACAACACCCGATTGTCTGGAAAGAGAGTCCTGCAGATGAACCAGCCCACGGATCGGAAACAACGCTCCCGGAATAAGATTCTGGACGCCGCCCTGCGTACGTTCAAACAACAGGGGTACGTCGGCAGTGGCGTGGATGGAATCATGGAAGCCGCCGGCATGACTTCCGGCGCGTTTTATGGTCATTTCAGTTCGAAGTCTGATGTGCTGGGCGAGGCTTTTGTCCATTCATTTATCGAAGATCAGGCGGCAATGAACGGCGCTCTGAGTGAATGTGAGACGCCGGAGCAACTGATCGAAATCATGCAGAAGTACCTGTCGAGTAAGCATTGCGAGCAGGTGGAGGAGGGATGTTCGATCCCTCCTCTGCTGTCCGACCTGGGGCGCGCGGATGCAGAGACGAAGGCCCGGTTCGAGGAAGTCATCCAGTGGATGGTCGCGCAGTTTCAGGAGCGTTCAGACAACGAATTCAGCCGCCAGGAAATTCTCGCGACGCTGGCCCTCTGTTTTGGCGGCCTGTCGCTGGCGCGCGCAGTCAACTCCCCTGCCCTGTCCCGACAGATTCTCTCTGCCTGTCGGAAGCAGTTGCCGATTCAGAAGTGCGACTAAATGTCGCAGGTCGATTCGTTATCATCGTGCATTTCGGCGAAATCTGTTGCGCCGGCGTTTCCGGTGCTCCCTAATCTAAACCCGGACTGTTTCCGGCCTTTCATATTTTCCACACCGGGTTAGAATAGACTTTATGATCCAGATCTATTCAGGTTCCTGTGTTGTTTCGCTGACGCCGCCCGAGGTACAGGCGTAACTGATTCCCAGGAGCAACCTGCCCGTATTGATACAACCTAGACGACATCCTGTAGTGGTCCACCGATCTCTTACGCTCACAGGAGTCAGCCTGGAAACAACGCCAGAAGTCCCCCTGGTTCAACAGAAAAGGCTGCAGAGATGGGTGAGTTTTTCACCAAATTATTTGACACATCAGATTATCCCCCCCGCTGGGATTGCGGAAACTGGAGTGACGGTGAAGGCTGGTTGCACATCCTGTCGGACATCGGCACCTGGTCGGCTTATACGGCGATTCCGATAGTGCTGCTGTACTTTGCCGCCAAGCGCAAAGATTTTCCGTTCACGAAACTGTTTGGTCTATTCGCAGCGTTCATTCTGCTGTGCGGCACCGTGCACCTGGTGGAAGCGATTATCTTCTGGTATCCGGTTTATCGGATCTCGGGACTGCTCAAGCTGGCGACCGCTGTCGTTTCCTGGATCGCAGTGATCATATTAATCCGCTATGCACCGCGGATCCTGCATCTACCATCCATGATGGCGACCAACAAACAGCTGGTCGATGAGATTGAACAACGCAAGCAGGTGGAACGCGACCTGCGCTGGCTGCAGGCCCGGTATGAAGCTTTTTTGAGCGGCACCAGCAGTATTATCTGGACGACGGATGCGCAGGGGAATTTTATCGTGCCCCAGACGTCCTGGCAGCGATTCACGGGGCAACCCTGGAACGAACACAAAGACAGTGGCTGGCTGAATGCGGTGCTGCCGGAAGACCGTTCTGAAATCACGGGCCTCTGGAGTTCATCAACGAAAGACCGGGCCAGCCGCCAGATCCAGGGGCACATCTGGCATGCGGAGAGCCAGAGCTATCGCCCGGTGATTACCGAAGCGGTTCCCGTGATCGATCAGTCTGGTCAGGTCCGGGAATGGGTGGGTACGGTGAGTGACATTCACGAGCAGCGACGGGCGGAAGAGAGCCTGAGTGCGGCCGAAGCGCGGGCCAGCCAGCGACTGAAGGAGCTGGAACTGATTTACGAAACCGCCCCGGTGGGGATGAGTTTAATCGATCAGCAGTATCGCTGCCTGCGCATCAATGAGCGGCACGCACAGATGAACGGGATCTCCCGCCATCAGCAACTGGGCCGGCAGGTAGAAGAACTGATGCCGGGCATCGCCGATCAGATTCAGCCCCTGTATGAGACCGTGTTTGAAACAGGTAAACCGGTTGAGAACTACGAAATCTACGCCCAGACTCCCGGCGATGACGAGCGTCACTGCTGGCTGATGAATTTTCATCCCCTCGTGGATGAAACGGAAGCGGTCTGGGCCGTCAGCTGTATCATCCAGGACATCACCGACCGCAAGCAGCTGGAAGAGACGTTGCGTAAAAGTGAGCAGGCGGCCCTGCAGGCGAACCTGGCGAAAAGTGAATTTCTGGCCAACATGAGCCATGAAATCCGGACGCCGATGGCTGCGATCGCGGGCTACGCCGACATGCTGCTGGAACGTCTGCAGGAGCCTGACGACCGGCAGTGTGTGATCGTCATGAAGCGGAACGGCGAATACCTGCTCGAACTGATTAACGATATTCTCGACCTGTCGCGAATCGAAGCCGGGAAACTGGAGGTCGAACTCGAACCGGTTTCCCTGCCTGTGTTGATCGGCGAGATCCAGTCGCTGATGCATGTACGGGCACAAGAGAAAGAGCTGGATCTGACCGTCAAGTTCGTGGGCAAGGTCCCCGAGACGATCCAGACAGATTCGATTCGACTCAGGCAGGTGCTGATCAACCTGCTGGGCAATGCCATCAAGTTCACCGACGAGGGAGAAGTCCGACTGGGCGTGCGGCTCATCTCCGATTCCGAGCCTCCCGAGATTGAATTTGCGGTACAGGACACGGGGATCGGCATCCCTGAAGAGCAGCAGAAAAAACTGTTCAAGCCGTTCTCGCAGGGGGACACTTCGGTGACCCGCGCTTATGGCGGCAGTGGGTTGGGGCTGGCGATCAGCAAACGACTGGTAAGCATGCTGAAAGGTTCGATCTGGGTGACCAGCGAGGTCGGTGAGGGCTCGGTCTTTCATGTGCGGCTGCCCCTGGATTCCCTGGAAGATGTGCCGCTGATCGAACCGGACCTGACAACGCTGTCAGCAGAAGAGACCACTGCAGAGTCAGACGTGCTGCCCGTGCTCAACTGCAGGGTGCTGGTGGTCGACGACCGCCGCGAGATCCGCCACATCTGTCAGCACTTCCTGGAAAAAGCGGGCGCGACGGTTCAGCTGGCGCAGGACGGCCAGGCCGGCGTCGATACCATTCTGGCGGCACGGGAAAGCAACGCAGCCTATGATGTGATCCTGATGGATATGCAGATGCCGCGCCTGGGTGGGCTGGAGGCGACTGCGGTTTTACGTGCCCAGGGGGTCGAGACGCCGATCATCGCGCTGACCGCGGATGCGATGAAAGGGGACCGGGAACAGTGCCTGCAGGCCGGGTGCAACGACTACCTCTCCAAGCCGATCGATCATGCTCAGCTGGTGGAGATCGTGTGGAAGTATTCGCACGGAGATCAGCGGGAGGCTGAGTAGGGCTGATCTGTTATTTGTGAATGGATGTGGCATCCCGGTGGGAGGACACACAGGTCCTCCGCTACTTTTCTGGGGATGCACCCGGATACTGATTCGAAAGTTTTCTCTGTCAGTTTCCTGCTCGCTGCGCTCGGCCCGAATTGCATTCGGGCTCACCCGCGAATTATTAATAAAGCTGACGAGTCTACGAGCGCGGTTTGAGCTGGAATGGTTGGAACGTGTTGTTAATCGTCGAGATTCCAGACGGCCATGTCGTCGAGCAGAAGCGTGTCGCCTTTGAGGACGAAGCGGTAGCCAGTCTTTTTGCTGTCGAGCGAGGCGTGCTGGCCGGCGACTTTCAAGCCGTTATCCAGTTGGGCGACGACCTGATCGCCCTGCATTTCGAGCTGCAGCGTGTACCACTGGTTGGGATCGAGTTTGCCCTGGGCTTTTGCCAGCGTGATCGGTTTTGATTTCGGGTCTTTCTTGTCTTTGTCGGTGCGGAGAATCATTCCATTCTTATCGATCATCACGCGGAACAGATGCCCTTTGGGATGATTCAGACTCAGGTGAAAGAACTTTGCATCCTTGAGCTGAAACGAACAGCGGAGCATGGAGTTGCGGTGCGGCAGTTTCCAGGTCAGCACGGCTGCATGTTTGTCGGCGGGCAGCTCTTTACCGACGAGCTGGTCTTCCGAGACAGTCCATTCCCCTTTGTTGACGGCCCACTGCTTGCCGAGTTTTTTCTGGTCGAATGCTTCACTCTGAGTGGGCTGGCCGGTTTTGACCAGAGCCGGTTTGAGTGTGGCGTTCTTTTCCGCCTGCAAGAATGAGGGAGCCAGAACCATCACAGCCACACAGAAGCAAAGGGTTGGTTTGAACATCACGGTCACTTTCCTGAAATGGGAATCAAAGGACGAGAAATGGCGGATGGCCTATTGTAAACAGGTGCGTTTCGTGAGGGCTATCAAAAACTGTGATTTATTGTGGGGAGGAACCACGAAAGACACGAAAATCACGAAAGGACAATGTGCGGTTTGGGAAAGTGCATCTGGTTTGAAACCGGTGGCTGGCGCCATTCCGCTCAGGGTGGGAGGATCTCCCTGGTTCCCTTGTGATTTGGATGTAGGTTGAACATCGCGAGGCGGGAGGACACTTGGGTCCTCCCCTACTTTTCTGGAGATGCATCCGGATACCGATTCGAAAGTTTTCTCTGTCAGTTTCCTGCTCGCTGCGCTCGGCCCGAATTGCATTCGGGGCCACCCTTTTCTTTCGTGCTTTTTGTGTTTTTCGTGGTAGAAAATATTTCAAGCAATTCGTGGTCGCACCATCAGATCAGTTCGGCGATGGGGTCGCGGAGATCGAGCGTGTATTGCGGGCGGCCGGCGTGGTCGGGGATTGTCGTGGTGGCGGGATCGATTCCCAGCTGGCGGTACAGAGTGGCAAAGACGTTCTGATAGTGCAGCGGTCGATCGAGGGGGACTTCGCCCAGGCGGTTGGTGGAGCCGATGACCTGGCCCGTTCGCATGCCGCCCCCGGCGAGGAGCGCACAGGAGGCCTGCGGCCAATGGTCGCGGCCGGCGTTTTCGTTGATGCGGGGCGTGCGTCCGAATTCGCCCCAGGCGATGACGCTGACGTCATCCTGCAGGCCGCGGTTGTGGATGTCTTCCACGAGGGCGGTGATGCCCTGATCGAGTTTCGCGAGTTGCAGTGGTAGTCGGGCGAAGTTCGAATGGTGACGGTCCCAGCTGCCGAAGGAGAGTGTCACACAACGGACTCCTGCTTCGACCAGGCGGCGGGCCATCAGGAACTGATCCATCCAGTGCGGGCCGGCGTCTTCGCCGAACGCGGGTGAATCGTCGCCCCGTCCGTAACGGTCGCGGAGCGCGGGTTCTTCTTTCTCGAGGTCCATGGCTTCCACCAGTTTGCTGGAAGTAAGCACATCGAAGGCCCGCTGGGAATAGGCGTCGAGACCATCGTAGGCCTGATCCGCGGAATGACGGAAGGCATCGAAGCCGGCGAGTAAGGCCTGACGGTCACGGAGACGATCGAGGGTGATGCTCTGCAGACGCATGTTGTCCATGCCTTCGCCGGTTGGCTGTAGCGGAGCATGGGCTTTGCCCAGGAAACCGGGAAAGCCGGGATTGCCGTACGGTTCGTGGCGGCTTTTGATGCTGAGTCCGACGAAGGGGGGCACCGCTTTGTCGACCGGACCTTGGACTTTGGAAACGACCGCGCCGAGTGAGGGGTGTCCCGACTGTCGCTCTCCGCCGCCGATGGGCCAGCCGCTCATGCAGAGATCGGAGGCGTGCTGATCGGGGCAGCCGTGCAGGGAGCGAATGATGGCGAACTTATCCATCATCGTGGCCAGGCGGGGCATGTGTTCGCAGATCTGGATGCCGGGGACATTGGTGTCGATGGGGCGGAATTCACCGCGAATTTCCGAGGGGGCGTCCATCTTCAGATCGTACATATCCTGGTGAGAGGGACCGCCGGAGAGGAAGATCATAATGATGGCTTTGTGGCCCAGCTTACCGGCGGGAGTGCCGGCCTGGTCTTGTGCCGCGAGAATCTGCGGAAGCGAGAGTCCACCGAGTGCCAGTCCGCCGATCTTGAGGAACTGCCGGCGCGAGCCGTTACACTGTCGCTGTGATGAGCCGGGGATCGAGAGCATCGCGGGGGTTCTCCAAACGGGCGGGACTCGGTAGTGAGCTGGCGGGTGGTTGCCGGTTCGGTTCTGACCAGCCAGGGTGAGCAGGGAATATTGTACCGGTCGGAAAACGGGTCGGGAAGAGTAGTTGGCGGTGGTTCTGGATTACTAAAGGAGGTTTAGTTTGTGGGATTTGACTACCACGAAAGGTGCGAAGGGATTACTACCACGGAAGTCACGAAAAGATCTGTCAGTTGTGATGGAGAGATGATGGCTGAAACTGGTCCTGAATTGTGTGAGTGAGCTGTGACCTCCTGCTCGCGATGCTCGCCCCGGATTGCATCCGGGGTTACCCGAGATGTATTTCCGGATGCCATTGGAATTGGAAGCAAATGGTCTGTCGTTAGGCGGGCGACCACACAGGGTCGCCCCTACGCGTGGATTTTGGTTTGTGAAACACACCGCGGGTGGTCCCAAATTTTGAGTTGCCGCGGTGAGGCGATGGATATTTCAAAGTGCTGCTTGATATTCAGTAGTGGCCGGTGTGCCGTGGATGGTCTTCGTCTTTTCTTGCTGGTGCCGATTTGTAGGATTGGTTGTTTCTGTTTTTGATCTCGCAGGTAGAGGAGGTTAGCTGCCGGGGAGGGAGGGTTGACGCTCCCTGTTTTACCGGTGGCTAGTAACTCCGCTCAGGGGGGGAATTGTTTATGGACGTCCATTGGAAGCTGGAGCATGTTGGATGTCGCCAGGCGGGCAGGCACACAGGCGCTGCCCCTACATCCTGTTTTGATCATGGGTCTGATTCTGTCGATCGGCACCGGGAGGTCAAGACAAAATTTTGTCCCGATGTGGCCGGATTTTGTCCTGGTGTGGCCTGGATTTTGTCCCTGTCTGGCCGGAGTGTGTCCTGGTCTGCCCTGAACAGGGGAGGGAGAACATCCCGAACTGGTGCGTTGGGTTTCGGTGAACAGCCGGTGAAAAGCGGTGGGGGTTCAGGTGGAATTGCATCAGTGGTTCCGGCTGTTCCAGTGCACGCGAACCCGCCTCGCGCGCGAGCCAGAGGGGGAATACCATACGGATCGGGAGGGGTGGATCAAGTTCATTTTGTGCAGCGAGAGTGGGAACCGACACTGTGCACCAACGACGAGATTACAGTGCGCTGTTTAACCCATGCGTCCGAACTGACGGTCGAGCTCGGCGTGGCTCAGCACCAGTGCGGAAGGCCGACCGTGGGGACAGTGGTGGGCGTCGTCGATAAGGTGCCTCTGTTCGAGCAGGCTGTAGATTTCTTCCTGCGTCAGGCGCTGTCCCGCTTTGATGGCGGCTTTACAGGACATCATCGTGATCAGTTCATCCAGCAGATCGCGGCGGGAGGGCTGTTTGGCGTTGTCCAGGTTATCGGCAATGTCGCGGACGAGCTGTTCGAGGTTCGCCTTTTTCAACATCACGGGATAGCTGGTGACCAGCAGTGTGTTGCCGCCGAACTCTTCGATACCGAGTCCGAAGCTGGCGAGCATCTCAGCGTGGTCGAGGATGAGGGCCGTCTCCTTGGCGCTCATTTCGATCGTCAGCGGAACGAGCAGCTTCTGGGCTTCGACCGTCTGGGCGAGCACGCGTTTGCGGAAGTACTCGTACATGATCCGTTCGTGCAGGGCGTGTTGATCGATGATGGTCAGCGCGCCTTTGATTTCGACGACGATGTAGCAGTTGAGGACCTGAATCGGTCTGAGATCGGCGGTAGCGGCTTCCGCGAACTGATCTGCGGGGCGATCGATATCGGGAATGAAGGGAGCCGCAGGCTCTGCCGGTGTGGGGGATGCGCTCTCCCCTGCTCCCGCCTGTTCCTGTTCGCGCTGTTGCTGGAAGTGCGAGAGCGGAATCGCGTCGGCAGCGGTAAAGGGAGCCGCCAGGTCGGAGGGGGGCGAAATCATGCGGGCTTCGCCGCTGATTTTCTGGCCGGGAAGATCGTCGGCGACCTGCTTGAGTTGTTCCTTGGCCCAGGTGGTCAGTTCGAGCTGTGTCTGTTTCTGTTCGGGGGTCGGCGCTGCGGGTTGCGACGGCTCGGGGAGGTCGCCTTTTTTGGAGAGCGACATCTGCGACTGGAGATCCATGCTGAGGAACTGGCTGCGGAGCGTGGAGAGCAGCTGTCTGTACAGCGACTGGCTGTCGCGGAAGCGGACTTCCGATTTTGTGGGATGCACGTTGACGTCGACCATGGACGGGGGCATGTCGAGGTAGAGGAACGAGATCGGCTGGCGGCCGACCATCAGCAGTCCGCGATAAGCTTCGGTCAGCGCATGCTGCAGGGTGCGATCCTGAATCCAGCGACCGTTGAGGAAGAGGTACTGTCCTTTGCGGGTCGATTTGTTTTCGCTGGGATGCGAGACATAGCCCCAGATGCGGACGTCTTCCAATTGCGATTCGACCCAGATCAGGTGGTCGGACAGTTTCTTGCCGTAGAACAGGCGGAGCCGATCGATGAGGTTATCGGACGGCGGGAGATCGAAGATGACTTTGTTATTGTGTCTGAGAACCATGTAGAGCCGGGGATGCGCGAGAGCGGCCCGGGTGAACTGTTCGCTGATGTGGCCGAATTCGGTCTTGGTCGTTTTGAGGAACTTACGGCGGACCGGCGTGTTAGCGAACAGCTGTCGGACTTCGATCGAGGTGCCCAGCGGACAGCCACAGGGCTGTGGTTTTCCGGGAGTGCCTGTGTTGACTTCGAATTCGAGTCCCTGTTTCTGGTCGGCGGTGCGGGTGCGGATGCGGAAGCGGCTGACTTCGGAAATGGACGCGAGGGCCTCGCCCCGGAACCCCATGGTCTGCACGCTGAAGAGGTCGTCCGCGTTAGAAATTTTACTGGTGGCATGACTGGAGACGGCAAGCAGCAGGTCGTCGGGGTGGATGCCTTCTCCGTTATCGACGACGCGAATCAGATCGGCGCCGCCATTCATGATGTCGACTTCGATGCGGGTCGCGAGGGAATCGATGCTGTTATCGAGCAGTTCTTTCACCGCACTGGCCGGCCGCTCGATGACTTCCCCGGCGGCGATTTTATTAATCACGCTGGTATCGAGTTGGTGAATGCGGGAGAGCGATTGCACGGCGGCGGTCCGTTCCATGAGTTTGATCAGTCCGATTGATAAGAAATTGTGCCAGTTCCAGTTCTGTTTTTAACCGGAACGAGGCGGAATCGCAATGAAGGAGTTCAGCGATGATGAACAGAGTTAAACCAGTTTCACGCGGGAAGCGGGGCGTTATTTTCCCCAGCGCTGGTGAATCTCATGCCTGATTTCGAGATGATCGCAGATGCGGCCCGAGATGAAATCGACCAGGTCGTGAATGGTGACCGGGTTGTGATAAAAGCCGGGTGCTGCGGGCAGGATGGTGGCGCCTGCCTGTGTGAGGCGGACCATGTTTTCCAGCGGGATCAACCCGAGCGGTGTTTCGCGGGCGACGATGATCAGTTTACGACGTTCCTTGAGGTGCACGTCGGCGGCTCGATGAATCAGGTTACTGCCGGAACCGGCGGCGATGGTGCCGAGGGTGCCCATGGAACAGGGGCAGATCACCATGCCTTCGGTCAGGAACGATCCACTGGCGATGCCTGCGGAGAAATCCTGGTAGTGGTGGTAGATCAGGTCTCCCTGTTTGAACTCGGCCTCGCCCAGCACGGAGCTGAGCGCGAAGCTTTCGCTGCTCGTGGGTTTCATTTTGCTGAGCACGCTGTCGCTGGGCTGATTATCGGGATCGGGGAGCAACTGCTTGGGATCGAAGTTTTCCAGGTCGATTTTCAGACCGAGTTCGTGGCGCAAGACATGTGCGGCGGCAGCACTGATGGTGAGATGCACGGTGCGACCGGCGGCCATCAGAACTTCGACCAGGCGGACGGCATAGATGGCACCACTGGCGCCGGTGACTGCGACTACGACATTATTGGACATGAGCGAGTACCTCGCGGTTGGATCGAAAACTTAAGAAGCGGGGGCAGCGGGCTTCACGCCGGTATAGAGGGTGGCGATACCAAACGTAAGCGGATACCAGCGGGTTCCTTCCAGGCCACACTCATCCATGATGTCGGCGAGTGCCTTGCCGTAGGGGAACTCCGAGACCGATTCGGGCAGATAGTTATAGGCGGACTGCTGGTTGCGGGCCAGCAGTTGTCCCATGCGGGGCAGAATATGTTTGAAATAAAACTGGTAACAGGCGCGGAACAGCGGGTTGGTGGGAATCGAAAATTCGAGCACCGCGACCTGTCCGCCGGGCTGACAGACACGAATCATTTCTTTGAGCCCGCGACGGGTATCAGACACGTTCCGCAGTCCAAACGCGACCGAGACGATCTGGAACTGATTATCGCTGAAGGGGAGTTCCTGCGTGTCGGCTTCGAGAAAGGTCAGAGCATCGCTGTCATTTTTGGTGAGCGCGAGCTGGAGCATTTCATGCGTGAAGTCGGCCCCCACGACGCGGTTTTTGCCGCGGGTCTTCTTGAGATACGAGAGAGCCAGATCACCGGTGCCGGTACAGACATCGAGAATCGGTGCTTCGCCGGCAGGAGCGACTTTCCGTACGGTCCGCCAGCGCCAGTAATAATCGACGCCACCCGAGAGGAAATGATTCATAAAATCATAACGGGGCGCGATCTCACCAAACATCTGTTGTACGCGGGAACCGGTTTTATCTACATTCATAACGTTTCAATCAATTCTTCTGTAATCAGGCCAGGCCGAGTTCATCCAGGCGGCTCTGAACCTGCTCTTGTAGTTCTGCAGGCATGCTCAGGGAGGCGGGCCAGGGACGCGGGTGCCCTTCCGCTGCGGATTTGCGGGTGGCATCCAGACCGAGCTTATGCCCGATCCCCTGCACCGGCATGCTGTGATCGTCGTCGTCGCCGGGGCCTTCGGAAAAAATCAGGTCCCGCCCCGGATTCACGTTGGTGCAGACACGCGACCAGACGAGTTGTTCGTCCTGGACGTCGGTGTCGCTGTCGACCACCACGATCATCTTTAATGATAGTAACCGTTCCAGACTCCACAATGCATTTACCACGCGACGGGCCTGATGCGGGTAAGATTTCCGGATGCTCACAAATAACAGGTAGCGTCCCATGCCTGCGGCGGGGAAATGGACGTCGACGATTTCAGGGACCAGCAGTTTGAGCAGCGGCAGAAAGAGCCGCGCGGTCACCTGGGCGAACAGACCTGCCTCGGAAGGTGGAGCAGCGGGAATCAGTGCGGGCCAGATCGGATTGGAGCGATGTGTGACCGCAGACAACCGTAAAGGGAATACTTCAGTGGGTGAACTATAGAATCCAGTGGGATTAGCAACGGGTCCCACGGTGAGTGGATCTGCTGTAGTATCGATGAAGCCTTCCATGACGATTTCGGCCTGGGCGGGGACATCGAGTTCGACAGAGCGACAGCGAACGAGTTCCAGTGCCTGATTGCGGAGGAAGCCGCTGAAGGCGTATGGATCGGTAATTGAAGGGAGTGGCGCATGAGCGGCGTAGAGACAGGTCGGATCGGCCCCCAGGACGATGGCAACGGGCATCTGCTGCTGGCGGGCCTGGAATTGCTGCAGGAGCTGATAGCCGGCATCGTGCTGGCTCCAGCGGATGGCGAGCTGCTGATCGGAGATGACCTGGATCGGACGGGCGTTGACGAAGCGGTTCTTGAGTTCGGGATCCTGTGTGACGATCTGGCCGGCGGTGATTGTGGGAAACGCTTCTTCGGGCCAGTTCCTGAGCAGGGGAAACTCGCTCAGATTGACATCGCGACCCAGTTTGACGACCTGCTGACAGGAGGCGGTTTTGACGGTGCGGGGTTTGATGTTGAGCAGCTGCGAGAACTGGGGAATGATTTTCAGGGAATCGAACCAGCCTTCGGGGAGATCCGGTGCGACAAGCCCCGCGATGCGATCGGCGACGGCGTCGAGGCTGTCGCTGCGCAGAATCTGGAGCATACGGGGAAGGCTGCCATACAGATTCGTGAGCACAGGAACCTTGTGGCCGCGGACCTGGTCGAACAGGAGTGCGGGGGACGGATCAGTCGAGGCGGTTTTGAGAACCTGCTCGGTGATGGCGGCGATTTCGAGTTCCGACTCGACGGGAGCAGAGACGCGGACGAGTTGTCCATGTTCTTCAAAGTCGGCGACAAAATCAGCCAGCTGGTCCGCGTTCATCATTCTGGTGCTGTTCATAGTAATTCAGGGAGGCTTTGTTTACAGTCAGGAATCATAACCGATTGCGGACTGTCAACAAATGATGGTGACTGTGAACCTTATAGAATATTCCGATCCTGAAACAACCATCTTTCCGGAAATGTGAACCATGCTGCAACGATTTCTGCTGCTCTGGCTGATACTACTCTCAGGTGTCGCTGTCATCTGGGATGACGTCGTCCCGGGAGATTTTCACCCCTTTCACGATTCACAGCCGTACCTGGGATATCTGTTTACCGCGACGATGTTCGTGATCGGTTCGCTGCTGCCCCGGGAGGAAGTTCGTGAGGTCTTCCGACGCTGGCACACTGTATTGAGTGGCACATTTGTGCAATACACGTTGATGCCGGGCCTGGGTTACCTGATGAGCCTGTTCTTTCTGGATCAGCCTGAATTGCGGATCGGAATTATCCTGGTGGGATGTGTGCCGGGCGCGATGGCTTCGAACGTGCTCACGCTGACGGCGCGGGGTAACGTGAGTTATTCGGTCTGCCTGACAACCTCGGCAACGCTGCTTTCGCCGCTGGTGGTGCCCCTGTTTCTGTACCTGGCGGTTTCGGGAACGGAGATCGATGCTGTTCAGCTGGCGAAGAACAGTTTTGTCAATCTGCTGACCCAGGTGGTGCTGCCCGTGATTACCGGACACATGCTGTCGCTGCTGGTCGGTTCGTTTCAGCGGGTGATGCAGCGTTATGGAGCGACGTTTGCGAACTTCTCGATCCTGTGGATCATCGCCACGATTATCAGCCTGAACGCGGCGCGGCTGCAGCAGGTGTTTTTTTCACTGGCGCTGGTGCTGCTGGTGATCAATCTACTGGGGTACCTGGGAGGGTACCTGTCGGGAGTGGCATTCGAACTGGACGAAGCGAAGCGACGGGCACTGACACTGGAGGTCGGCATGCAGAACGCGGGACTGGGTGCGGTTCTGGCGGGGCAGCTATTTCCCGATCAGGAGTTGATCGCGCTGCCACCCGCACTCTATATGTTTGGCTGTATGTTGACGGGAACGATTCTGGCACAGATCTGGTCGCGAAGAACGGCGTCCCAGGCAAAACAGGCAGAAGGGTCAAACGAGTAAATGGTGTCGCTTAGGTTTCTTCCAGCCGTGCTTTGAGTTCATCACGTTCTTTTTTCGTAATATCGAGGTCGAACATGAGGTATTTCACATCGAGGCGAAGTTGTGCGAGCGCTTCCTGAATCAGTCCCAGAATGCGGCGGCGGCGTTTCACGGACTCAACCACACGGGAGTAGGAAACTTCCAGGTGCACCTGATGCTCACGAGGCAGTTCGGCAATTTTCTTGCCCAGGTCAATGACTTCGCGAGGGAGGCTGGCACTATCGGAATCGTCTGTCAGTCGCATATTCATCAGTTTCTATTTCTCAGTTGAGACCTTCGATTGCTGCTCAATCCATATTTCGGATGGAAAACTCACGGTACCAATAGAACAGATTTCATGCCGAATATGAATCTTTAATTAAACAATCACAGTAAATCATGATCGCACAGAGACTTAGCAATTCCAGCACAAAAAGCATCTGTTCAGACAGTTTCGCAAAAAAGCGAGGCTTCGTATTGGCCCAGATTGCAATTTCTTCTAAAATCACTGAGGTTTATCGCTCGATTCAGGCGATTTACCGATGGGTTGCATTTTAACAACGCGGCTGTTGTCGATGTGCAACAAAAATCGGACAGGACTCAACATTTCGTAAAGAATGCTGAACGGTGATCTGTCTGCTGAAGCTGGGAAAAGTATGACTCCAGTTTGGTTTAAGATCGCGAGAGATCAAGACCTGCAGACTGATCAAAACCGGACTGACCGGTACAGTTTCAAGATCTTTTTATCCCAGGATGGGGCTGAGAACAGGCATTGATGCCAGGAAAAATCGGTGAACTGATTTCAAGAACGTGGGTTCTGCTGCTCGTTCTCCCGCTGGTTTTATCAGTACCGCTCTCGTTGCGCGCCGAGTCTTTTGAAGCCGGCTTCGATGACACCTCCCGTGTCAGCTGGCAGGTCCGCATCGATCCCAACATGGCCCGCAAGAACTGGCATGTCCGCAATACGACGGCTCAACATGCGGGCGCTGCCTGCGAGCATCTGCAGGTCTCCACGGGAAATCTGGGATCGCTGATCGAGTTATCGCATTCACTGCCGGCCAGTCGGATTATCAATGAACTGACGGTCTCACTCTGGCTGAAATCAAACCGCCGGGGCACACGGATTGGACTGGAAGCGGTGCTGCCCCACCAGGTGGACCCGGAAACCGGCGCTGCGGCACGCATTTACCTGATTGGTGACACCTATACCGACGAAGGACAGTGGCAGAAACTGAAGTGTACGACTTCGGAGCCGCTGGTGAATCAGTCGCTGGGACTGTTACGGGGCCGCAGCAAACTGCGCCAACTGGATACACGCGAGATGTATGTGGAACGGGTGCTGGTCGTCACCAGGTCCTCTTCGGACAAAGTGGAATTCCTGATGGATGACCTGAAGCTCTCGCCGATCGTTCATCCGAATGAAACGGTACTGCAGACCGCTGCCGCTTATCAGAAAGAGCAGGTCAAGCCGATTGTCGAGTTCCTGCTGGACCGGGTTCAACTGCAGGGGAAACCGATGTTTCCGCGAATGTCCCGCTATCATGGCGAGAACCTGGCCACGATGAAACAGGCGGGCCTGAACGTGATCTGGGCTCCCCAGTTCGACGACTACAATTTTCTGGGACAACTCCGCAGCCAGGGTCTGTGGGCGATGGCCACCCCGCCCCGCCCCCAGGACTCACAGGGATCGTTTCTCCCCTCCCGAGATGCGACGTTGATCCCCTTTGATGAGCAGACCGCGCCAATCATCTTCTGGAACCTGGGGACTCGAATCCCCGGTCATCAGTGGAGCGAAATCCGCAGCCGCGTCGGTCAGATTCAGAGTGCAGATCAGCAGTTCAAGCGTCCCATCATGGCGGACGTGCAGGGCAAAGAACGACAGATCTCACGTGAAGTCTCGATGATCGGTTCCAGTCCGCGGATTCTGAACAGCGATATCAGCCTGCTGGACTACCGGCAAACTTTGATCGAAAAAACACAGGTTGCACCAGGCCGATTTCTGTGGACCTGGATCCAGACGGAACCGACGGCAGCCAACAGTCAATGGCGGGAGACCGCGAACAAGTTACCGATCGTAGTGGAACCCGAACAGATTCGCCTGCAGACCTATAGTGCACTTTCCGCAGGTTGCAGGGGGGCCGGCTACTGGACCACCAGCAGACTGGATGAGACCTCTGCACCAGGTGCTCTGGAACGAAAGCTGGCGATTGAGCAGTTGAACCTGGAGATTGACCTGATTGAGCCCTGGCTGGCAGCGGGAACCGTGATTTCACACGTTCCCTTCAACCTGAAACAACGTGAAACTCCCCGAATCGGTCAGTTGGGAGCTGACTTCAAGACCGCGGGCAAAGATCGCCTGATCCGTGACGAGCGCCTCGCAGAGCGGGAAATGCAGCTGCTCAGGGAAAAACAGACAGCGGAGGAACTGCAGGCCGCCGTGATTCAATCCGAGTTCGGCACCCTGATTCTCCCGGTCTGGTATCGTCACGATGCCCAGTTTGTTCCGGACCAGATGGCGGGGAACGACGCGACCATCGTCATTCCCGGTGGAAATGTTTCAGCCTCTGTCTGGGAAGTGAGCACGACCGAAATTCGTAACCTGGACCGTAAACGGGTCAATGGTGGCGTACAGATCCGCATTCCCAAATTTGACATGACCTCGATCATTATCATGACGTCGGATCAGGGTTTGATTGAAAATCTGCGAAGGAAAATCGCCGGGATCAGTGCACAATCAGCAAAGGCCTGCGTGCAGATGAGCAGTGCCAAGCTGAAACGTTGCGAACAGACAAATGCGACGCTGGTGGAGATGGGGGTCAGCCAGATTGCCCGCCTGGATGGACCGGCGATTCTGGAACGTTCCCGCAAACTGTCTGCCCAGTCGGAACAGTCCCTGGCAAACAAAGATTATCACCGCGCGCGACTCCAGGCTCGCGACGCGATGCAGCTGCTGCGAATTCTGCAGCGAAGTCAGTGGCGGGAAGCGACCCACAATTTTGATTCTGCAGTCACCAGCCCTTACACGATTGCCTACAGTACCCTGCCCGACCACTGGCGGATGATCGAACAGATCGGCCGCAGTTCCGGTAAGATTCAGTCGAACCTGCTGCGTTCCGGTGATTTCGAAGACATCGACACCATGACAGCGGAAGGCTGGAAGCATAAACAGAACCCGATCACTGGCACACAGGCGATCGCGGAGCTGTATCCCCGCGACCGGAAATCCGGAAACTTCAGCCTGCGACTGCTGGCCGCTCCGATCAACCGGGGTGAAGTGCCTGCTTATATCGAGGATCCGCTGGTCAAAGTAACCACGCCTCCCCTGGAGGTCCGCAGCGGGCAGATCGTGCATATCACAGGCTGGGTGAAAGTGAGCTCCCCGATCATTGGTCACACCGAGGGGGCCACGCTGGAAGACAGCATTATGGGTCCGGGCGGGGCTTTACACTGGAATGCGCAGAGCAGCTGGCAGAAGATTGACGTCATCCGGGAAGTCCCCCGAAGCGAAACCTTCACGCTCTCGATGTACCTGTATGGGCTGGGGGCGATCCTGTTTGATGACCTGCGCGTCATTGCCTATACACCCGAACCCAGGCTCTACCAGCAGACCAGCGGGAGTGAATCTCCTTCGAATCCCCCCCTGAGTCCCTGAGGGGCGGGCTGCATTTACTGAAGAAAGTTCTGAAACTAACTTCTTTCTCTGTCAGATGATAGGCAGACAATGCGGGAAGCCGTCCGAACATCCACAGACAATCGTGTCTGAGGCAGCGCAGGACACTTGAAGGTGCGGGCAGAACTTGATAATAAACAGTATAGAAACAGAGTGAAAAGCTGTCTCAATGTTTGAATACTCTGGGTAACACGTTCTGAATGGCCGGAAGCCTGATTCCATTCTCTCTAAACTCCTTCCGGTACTCTGCTGCTCGTCTGACGTGATGGAAACAACCTCTCGCTAAATCCGGGAGAGCGTTACAGACTGATCAGGGTCAAGCTGAGGGCGACTTCGGCCTGACCGGATGCATTCAGAATTATCATATTTTCAACTTTTTACTGAACAGGAACAAACCAATGCCGATTGCCACCCCAGCTCAATACGCCGCGATGCTGGATGCCGCTCAAGAGGGCAGCTATGCCTATCCCGCGATGAACGTGACTTCACTGCCGACCATCAACGGAGCCCTCAAAGCATTTGCCGATAAAAAATCAGACGGAATTATTCAGGTCTCCACCGGTGGTGGCCAGTTCGCTTCCGGTCTGGATCCGAAAGATGCGGTTCTGGGTGCAATCATTCTGGCAGAAGCCACACATCGTCTGGCAGAAAAATATGATGTGCTGATCGCATTGCACACCGACCACTGTCAGCCCGGCAAGGTCGATTCCTTCCTGAAGCCACTGATCGCAGAAACCGCCCGTCGCCGGGAAGCTGGCCTGCCGAACCTGTTCCAGTCACACATGCTGGACGCTTCGGAACTGCCCTTAAAAGAAAACCTGGAACTGTCAGTCGATCTGCTCAAGCTGTGTGCCGAGAATGA
Organism: Gimesia chilikensis; assembly: GCF_008329715.1. Classification (GTDB taxonomy): domain Bacteria; phylum Planctomycetota; class Planctomycetia; order Planctomycetales; family Planctomycetaceae; genus Gimesia; species Gimesia chilikensis. The sequence continues at coordinate 386,999 of NZ_VTSR01000009.1, forward strand.
AATCATTCTGGAAGTGGAAGCGGGTGTTGTTGGTGGTGAAGAAGACGGCGTCGATAACTCCGATCAGCCCGCCGACAAGCTCTACACGACTCCCGAAGACATGGTTGCTGTATACGAAGCCCTGAACGGTCTGGGCCGCTACATGTTCGCTGCCACCTTCGGTAACGTGCACGGCAGCTACAAACCGGGTGCTGTTAAACTGCGTCCGGAAATTCTGAAAGCCGGTCAGGAAGCTGTGATGGCGAAGTACGGCAAAGAAGCCGAATTCGACCTCGTATTCCACGGCGGTTCAGGAACTCCCGAAGACCAGCTGCGTGAAACTCTGGAATACGGCGTTGTGAAAATGAACATCGACACCGACACCCAGTACGCCTTCACCCGTCCTGTCGTTGATCACATCATGAAGAACTACGATGGTGTGCTGAAGATCGACGGTGAAGTCGGTAACAAGAAAGTCTACGATCCACGTAGCTACCTGAAAGCTGCCGAAATGGGTGTTGTCGAACGTATGGGTGAAGCCTGCGACGACCTCTACTCTTCTGGTAAAACGATCTTCGGCAAGGTCTAATCCTAAAAGCCGAAAGCGTAAAATGCTGACATCAGGTGAGCTGTCTCCACGCGGGGCAGCTCACTTTTTTTAGTGCCGCAGAAGTTATTTAGAACGGGTCACATCCATTTTGGACATGTTGGCCAGGCGGACTACCAGGATTTTCTGGATGTCTTCCTTTGATCCTTCGCCACGGAAGAAGAGTCGGCCGGCTGAGTTGGCGGGAACATCGTCGGTGGCAGTAATGATGGCCATTTCGCCGACGTTCAGTGTGACCTCGAACTTCTGGTTGTAGAGCGGGCTGGTATTCTGACGGTTCTCCAGCTGCCAGCCGATATTGGTAGCGGTCCGTCTGAGCTGTTGCGCACCGTAGTGGACCTCGGGCGTAAACTCCAACCGGGCCCAGCCATCCTGCATTTTATGTGCTTTGACGCGGAAGACACAGCGGGCCTGTTCGAAGTCTTTGATCTCGAGGGGCTCTTCATCGTCGTCTGTGATCAGATTCAGCGTGCACTTGTCAAACAGCTCGCTGGTCTGAATATCAGTAGGTACCCCGGATCGCAGCATCAGCCGTCTGCCGGAAAGCAGCAGCGATTCTTCTTCCTTCTTGATACCACCGAAATGTGATTTCAATCCCAGCAACGTCTGTAGTGCCATAGGAGGCACCGAGCTCACGTGGCCGACCCGCAACCCGTTCTGATTCAGTTTTTCCTGGTCGGTCAGCTGAATCGCACCGATTTCATCGACTTCGTTCCAGAGGGCAGACCCGAGCAGCGGATCGGTCACCGGACGTTCGACGAACACAATTTCCACCTGCATCGCGTCCTGTGAGACGGGTATGGATGGGAGCTTGTTGACGGTGTTCGTTTCCGTATACTTACCCAATCCCAGTACGGCCCCTTCACGCATCAGCGCGCAGCCGGTAATCAACAGAGCCAGCCAGGCCAGTGTGAGAAACAGTAAACAGAATTTAAGGGATACTAACTTCATGGAAAGGGTCAGAGATCTGGTTGAGAGCGAAGAACGCAGAGATGCTGTTGTCCGAAGGACGGGAAGGGATAGGGAGTCTATTACTATTCAGGATTTATGTCAATTTGAAATTGGAGACTACCGTCTGTGGCTGCTCAGATGACGAAAAACGTTTTATTCCCGGGGACAATACAGCAGGAAGTCTTTCTCAGCACCGGCTCATATTGCCTTGTTTGACAGCTCCAGCTATGATCTGCGTGCTTTCACGCCTCGAACCGAAAACGATATTCAACCGAACAGTTTATTTGGTGAAACCGGTTCGATTTCTAACCAGAACTGCGAACAAAACTCATGGCTACTCAATCTCTTAAGGAACAGCTGCCCGACCTGCGTGTCGGTTATGGCCAGGACTGTCATCGTCTGCAGGCGGAATATCCGCTGATTCTGGGAGGGGTGGAAATTGATTTTGAACTGGGTCTGGTTGGACACAGTGATGCGGATGTTCTACTGCATGCAATCACCGATGCCCTGTTGGGAGCAGCCGGTCTGGGGGATATCGGCGAGATGTTCCCCAATACCGATCCCCAGTGGAAAGGCGCCGATTCCCGGAAACTGCTGCAGGCTGCCTTTGCAGAAGTTCAGCAGGCCGGCTGGCAAATCATAAACCTGGATTGCACAATTTCGGCGGAACGTCCTAAACTAGCCAGCTATAAGCCACAAATACGCCAGTCGGTTGCAGAGACACTGCAGCTCGACACGCAACAGGTCAACATTAAAGCCAAAACGGGAGAACGGGTCGGACCGGTCGGAAGACAGGAAGCAATGACCGCCGACGCTGTCGTTCTGCTGCGACGTTAGAACTCGTTTTTTGAGAACAGGAAGAAATTCAGGTATCCAGGAACATGACGCTAAGAATTTACAACACACTGAGTCGCAAAAAAGAAGATTTCCAGACGATCAAACCAGGGAAGGTCGGCATCTATCTCTGCGGCCCCACGGTTTACAAGCATTCGCACATCGGTCACATGGTCGGCCCGGTGATCATCGACACCATCGCCCGTTACCTGAAGTACAACGGTTATGAAGTCAAGTTCGTCAACAACATCACGGACATTGATGACAAGCTGATCAATCGGGCAGCCGAAAAGAATATTTCGGTTGAAAAGCTGGCAGCCGAGATGACCCAGGATTACTTCGATAACCTGGAAACGATGGGCATTGATACCATTACCGATTTCCCCAAAGCGACCGACTACATCGACGCGATGCTGGAAATCATCCAGACGCTGATCGACCAGGGGAACGCTTACCCGCTGGACGGCGATGTCTACTTCTCTGCTGAGTCAGACAACAACTACGGATGCCTGAGTGGTCGGAAGATCGAAGAGATGATCGCCGGCACCCGTGTGGAAGCCAACGACAAGAAAAAGAATCCGGCTGACTTCGCTCTGTGGAAAAAATCACGACCAGGAGAACCGGCGTGGGACAGCCCCTGGGGACCTGGTCGCCCCGGCTGGCACATCGAATGTTCTGCGATGAGCCGCAAACTGCTGGGTGATTCCTTCGACATTCATGGCGGCGGTCTGGACCTGATGTTTCCCCATCATGAAAACGAGCGAGCCCAGTCCGAATGCTGCACCGGTAAGACGTACGTGCGTTACTGGGTGCACAATGGTCTGATGCAGGCCAGCGACGCTGCCGGTAAAGTTGGCGGTCAGCACGATCGTCACGGAGATGTGGTCGTCGATCAGCAGGCTCAGGAAGCCGATAAGCTCTCCGGTTCCAAGGGAGCCGCTTCCGTGAAAGAACTGTTCGCGGTGCACCCTCCCGAAATCGTGCGGCTGTTCCTGCTGTCTACGCATTACCGCAGCCCGATTGCCTTCAGCGATGAAAACATCAGTGAAACCGGCAAGGGTATGGAAGGCTTTTATCGCTTCTTTGAAACATTTGAGCGAATCACAGGCGAAAGTTTCTATGACCTGGCAACCGCCCAGAAACGGGACGCGTCGGTCACGCTGGAAGGGGAGCCGGGCGAATACTTCCAGCAGCTGGCTGAACTCCGCCAGCGGTTCTGGGAAGCGATGGACGACGATTTCAACACCAGCGGTGCAATTGGCGTCCTGTTTGAACTGCGTTCCACATTAAACTCGTTGATCCACGAACAGAAACTGGATGGTCCCGGCAAAGACAACGAGCAGATGGTTGCCGCTCTCAAAACCGGTGCCTGCCTGCTCAAAGAGCTCTCCAATCTGCTGGGTGTCTTCCGCAAAGCCCCCGTTAAAGAACAGGGAGCCGACGATGGTCTGGTCAACCAGTTGATGGAGCTGATCATCGATATCCGCAAGGATGCCCGCACCAATAAGAACTGGGACATTGCCGACAAAATCCGCGATGGACTGGCTGCCTGTCAGATCACCGTGGAAGACCGTCCCGAAGGCAGTTTGTGGCGGCGGGGGTAATTCCGCCGGACACCTGTTTCGAACGGAGTCGTTTGAGCACACATGAAGGCAAACTCGACAATGGATGATGAAGAGTTGACACCTGCCACACGGTACCTGGGAATTGACCCGGGCCTGAACCGCACGGGTTACGCCCTGCTGGAACAGTCGGCCCGGGGTCCGGTGCTGTGCGAAGGAGGCATCATCCGTTCGAACCAGGAGATGAACCTCGCGGCGCGGGTGCATGAAATTGCCTCGGGAATCCGGGAAGTGATTACCGAGTATCGCCCTGATGTCATGGCCATCGAACAGGTATTTACGACTCCCAAGTTTCCCAAGAGTTCGATCATCATGGCCCATGCACGCGGCGCGATTCTGTTCGCCGCCCATGACGCCGGCGTCCCCGTGGTGCATTACACTCCCACGCAGATCAAACGCCTGATTACAGGCAGCGGCCGTGCATCGAAAGAACAGATGCAGCATGCGATCAAAAACGAACTCGGATTAAAAACCATCCTGGAACCGAACGACGTCGCCGATGCCTTCGCGGCAGCGCTGTGCCACTACCATACGATTCGTGTGGCCTGCTTCTGAATTAAACACTCTTATCCCCTGAGAACAGCATTCCCATGATTACAAATATCCGTGGCCAATTGAGCGAACTGAGTCTGACCGAGGCGATCATCTCGGTGGGGGCTTTTGACTATGAAGTGTTTATCCCCGAGTTTGTCCGCCGCCAGCTGCAACCTCTGATCGGTAAAGAGGTCAGTCTCAAAACCATCGAATACATCGAAGGAAACCCGCAGAAGGGGCGACTGACGCCGCGAATGATCGGTTTCATGAGCCATGCAGAGCGGGAGTTCTTCGAACTGGTCTGCTCGGTGGATGGCGTGGGCGTCAAGAAAACACTAAGGGCCATGGTGCGTCCTGTGAAAGAGGTCGCCACCGCGATCGAAGAAAAAGACATTAAGCAACTCACGACACTCCCCGGCATCGGCCCCGCGGTGGCAGAACGGATCGTCGCTAAGCTTCGCCGCAAGATGGCCAAGTTTGCCCTGATTGTCGCCAAGGAATTTCCTGCCGACGAAGCACAGACCGACGTCTTCGGCGAAGCCTACGAGGCGCTACTCAGTCTGGGCTATTCCGCCAATGAAGCCCGCGATAAGGTAGAGACCATGGCCGCGGATGGCCAGAAGTTCAAGAGCATCGAGGAGTTCCTCACCGCACTCTACCAGCAGGAACGCAACTGAAATCGGGCCCTCAGTATCGTTTCAACGCCACTGATCAATCGTTGCAACCGCTATAGTCCTCATCTTTGACGCCGAACTGCCTGCATCTGGTACCTGTTCGCATCTTCCCGTTTGTCCTTCGCTGCGCCTGACATAGCTTTGATGAAGCTAGCGACCCTACGGGGAGGAATGCGCAGACAGCCATTCCGCATGCCACGACTGTGATCGTGGCGCCCCAGATATGAATGCATCAGAACAGCGTCTCAATCCTATGGTTTCAAAAGCTGCTGACAAAAAAAACAGTCCTTACACCGCGCTGGATATCGACCGCCTGCGTATCGGGGTCACCCTGCAGGCCCCCATTTATGAGGCGGAAGCCGAAAAAAACATCTTGCTGCTGGCCCGCGGTAAGAAAATCACTCAGGCTTATATTGAAAGCCTGAAAAAGCGTGGCATCCGCAGCGTACGGGTCCATGAACGAGACCTGTCCAATTTGATGCTTCCCGATGGGGAAAGCCAACAGTCAGAACCGGGGTCAGCAAGGAGACTCAAGCGCAGACGGACCCAACTGCGCACCAGCGCCTCCAGCAGAAAGCGGCAGGTGCCGGAAACCAGACAGGCGGGATCCCCCTGGCAGATTCAGACCAGTTCTTTCCTGCACCAGGTCAGTCCGGTTCAAACCACGGACTACGTCCCTGCCCTGCAATCGAAATACCACGAACAATTCCGAGTACTGACCAAAGCGACCGGGGAGATCTACAAACAGTTGCTGATCACAACCAGTGTCAGCATGTCACAGCTCAATAACATGACTGATGTTTCTCTCGCACAACTGTCTGATGATCTGGACCTGTTTGTGCTGGAAGGGACGTCACCTGTGGAGGATGGAAATCTCTGCAGACACGGTTTGCAGATGTCGAGCCTGGCACTGGCGATGGGCACGCAGCTGGGACTGGACCGCGATACGTTATCCCAGCTCTCCATCGGCTGCCTGTTACATGATGTGGGCATGCAGAAAATCACAGCCTGTACTTCGCTCAGCCACGAGCCTGCCAGCCAGCTCGAACGACTGGAAGTGAAAAAACATCCGATTCTCACCTATGACCTGCTCAATCAGCTGCATGAAATTCCGATGGTCTCCCGGATGGTGGCTTACCAGATTCACGAACGCTGCGATGGATCGGGTTATCCGCGCGGGCAACAGGGGAATCAGATTCATCCTCTGTCCAAAATTGCCGCCGTTGCCGATGAATACATCAATCTCGTTTCGGACCATGCACTGTCGCCGGGATTACTGCCCTACCAGGCCGCGGAAAAGCTGATTTTCGACGCCGCCCACGGCAAATATGACGTTCAGGCGGTTCGCGCTTTGCTGCAGTCCATCTCGCTTTATCCGGTCGGATCACTGGTTGAGTTGAATAACGGACAACGGGCCCAGGTGATTCGTACCAATCGACAGCACTACGGCACACCGATCGTCAAGCTGCTGGATGGTAGCAACAATGAGACGATTCTCAATCTGCTGGCACACGATGATCTCACCGTCGTGCGTGCTCTCTCCCGGAATGATCTGCAGCCTGCTGCAGAAACTTCTGAGGCAGGTATCATTTGCCAGCCGGTGTAACCTACTCAACCGATGAGTGCGACCCGTAAATCCATGACGTTGGTCTGTGTCGCTCCGGTCTTGATCAGCCCCCCGATTTGCGACAGGCAGGGGTAGGCATTGTGCGTTTGCAGGTAGTCGTCGACATTAATCCCTAGTTCGTGCGCCTTCTTTTGGATCCGGGAATCAATGATTCCACCGGCCGCATCGGTCGGACCATCTTCACCATCGGTGCCCCCTGAAAGCAGACAGACGTCTGTCAGATCTTCTTCCCAGAGCCTTTGAAGTGCAGCCAGAACGACTTCCTGATTACGGCCCCCTTTACCGGGATGCGGAGTGGAGGAAAGATCAACCACCGGCTCACCGCCACTCAAAATACAGGCAGGCCGCGAAACCGGTCCCTGACCACTGTGGATCTTCAGACAGAGTTCGGCCAGATCAACACCCACTTCGGAAGCAACCCCTTCATTTGTCGAACCGAGGGAGTAGACTTTATACCCCAGACTGCGGGCCGCGTTTTCAGCAGCCGACAGGGCAGTCGCGTTGCTGCCGATGATTTCGTTGATGATAGTCTTCTGTGGTTCCGTCGTGACGCTGCCCTGCCCTGTCTGCTTCCCTTCGAGGATCGTCCAGACGGACTCAGGAATTCGGTCTCGATCGAGAATCAATCGCTGCAGCACCGCGACCGCATCCGCGGGGGTCGACTGATCCTGAACCGTCGGTCCCGAGGCAATGATATCCAGCGGATCTCCCACGACATCAGAGATAATCAGTGCGATCACCGTCCCGGAGGTAGCGGCCTGCGCCAGACGACCTCCTTTCACCTGGGAGATCTGTTTGCGCACACAGTTGAGTTCCTGAATCGTGGCTCCAGACGACATCAGCAGCCGCGTGACGGCCTGCTTGTCTTCTAGCGTCACCGGCGGAAGTGGAGCGGACAACAATGCACTGCCGCCCCCCGAGATTAACACCAGGCAGAGATCATCCGGTTGAAGCTGAGAGATCATTTTCAGAATCTGCCGCGATCCATAGACGCCTTCCGGTGTAGGCTCATTCAGACTGGCAGGGCGAGCGGGATAGAGATTGATTCTGCCGAGTGTTCTGACACAGTCAGCGGGAACATTCACCCATCCGCGACAGCGTTCCAGCAGGGGAGAACCGTCCAGAGCGGCTTCGACTCCGGCCGCCATCCCGGACCCGGCTTTACCGGCTCCCACGACAACCAGATTTTCGTGTCCTTCGAGTGGAAAGTTATGACCACAGATCGAGAGTTCCTGGCCCGAAACCTGGATCGCCTGGCGGACCAGGGACTGGGAATCAACGGCCCGGACACCGCTCTTCCAGATCTGCAGAGCACGTTCGGCGAGAGAGGTCATCTCAGACATGGCTACCTCATCAGGGTAAACAGGCGGGCAAGCTTATTGTATTTTCAGGGAGCGACCGAGTCTTGAGCAGGGTCTTCCACACTCGTACCCAGGGAACGAGCCAGTTCCTTCGCCAGCACGCGTCCTTGAACTTCCTGAGGCGGAACCCCCTTTTTGATCAGTTCCTCCCGGTACTTCCGGTCTTCCTGATCATACCAGAGCGGGTCTACTTTTGCCTGCGAGATGGAGGCGACTTTCCAGACTCCGGTCTGACTTTTTAAGAGATGAATGTCGGGCTTGATGGCATAGCCCTCTTTTTGAATCTGAATGCGAACCTGGGCTGCACCACCCTCAATTTTCACATCCAGTACCCGACAATCCAAGGGGGCCGTGCTGTCCTGAGATTCCTGTTTGAGCTGGGTGGCCAGATCGGCTTTCTCAGGGGTCAGCAGAGCGCGAATTCGTGCCTGGTTACCTGTTTCCAGGGCGGACACAAACTCAAGCGCAATCTGCCTTACCTGATAATGCTCATAAAAACGCTGGGCTCCCAGAATGATCAGATAGAGTCCTGAGACCACCAGTGCACTGATCAGAAACTTTTGGGAAAGAGGTCGGGAGACCATCAGGCGCCCGGACGGAGATGACTGTATGCAGTCAGAATTGCATAGAGATCTGCGGGAATTTTCACTTCGTCTTCTGAAAAATCAGAGACCCAGGTGCGACGGTAATAGACTGCTTCAGCCAGAGCGTCAGCAATTTCACCAAAGCGGACATTCACCAGGCTTTCTGCCTGATCGAGAGTATCTTCTTCACCCGTGAATATACGAAGCCGATGTTGCATGGCGGATCCTTCCTATTTCGAACTCGCTGATGAATTGACCGACAGACTCCGCTCTCGGGCAGGGGAAACTCCCTGCAAACAATCATCAAAACCATTGAGCTGAACAAACGAGAGACCGGGATCACCCCGACCTCATAGTATTTATCGGCTTCAGCAATTTGGCTTCTTGAAAGAAAAAGTTCAGTTTTTTCTGAAAATAGCGGCTGTAAGATTTCGCCAGTCTCTCTAATTTGAAATCGGCAATGTAAGAATTACCAGACGATCGGCGATTTTCGCGCATTGAGCACGCTCAGAGAAAATTGAAACAGCAAAGATTGCCGAGCGAAAATCAATGCCCGGCGTTCAGTTGCCGGAAAGTGGGGCAGAAAACCCAAGCAACTCCGGCAGTTCCTGCATGGATCGGAAGGCTTGCGCTCCCAATGCTTCGAGTTCGGCAGGTGAACTATGGTCGGCATAACCCAGTACCGGGATGCCCGCCGCGACCGCTGCCTGGACTCCCAGGTGACTGTCTTCAATGACCACACAGTCTTCCGGACGGACGCCCATCTGGGAAGCTGCATACAGGTAAAGGTCCGGTTCGGGTTTCCAGACCCCCACCGTATAAGCCGAATAAATCCGGCCGTCAAAGAAGCGGGCCAGATCGGTGATTTTGAGCGTCAGTGCCATTTTTTCTTCGGGACCGTTTGAAGCGACGCACTTCTGTACGGGAATCGCTTCCAACGCTTCTCGAACTCCCCGGATCGGCTGAAGCTCGGACTGAAACACCACCGCCATTTGTGCCCGTACCTGAGTGGCAAAATCTGCCGGTAGCTTCTGTCCCATTTGTGATTCGACCACCGCCAGGCAATCCGCGAGCTTGCCCCCCTTGAACTGCTGCACCGCATCTTCGGGAGAGAGCGGAAAACCGATGTCGGTAATCATCTCCGCCAGTACCCGGTTTCCCAGGGTTTCGCTGTCGACCAGTACACCGTCGCAATCAAAAATAACCGCTTGATACTTCATATCGCTGTTTCGAGACTCAATAAATAATCAGGAATTTGCGTCTGGCAGCTCGACGTAAATTCCGTCTGCTTCGACAGTCACGGGATAAGTCGGATGGCAGAGCCGTTCATTCAGGCAATGCTGGCCGGTAGTCACATCGAATTGCCAGCCATGCCAGGGACAGGTCACCACTGTTCCCGTCAAAGCGCCCTCACCCAGTGGTCCCCCCGCGTGGGGACAGACACCGTCCATTGCATAATATTGATCATCAACGTGGAACAGGGCGATAATGCGATCTTCCGCCACAAACTCGGCAGCGGTCCCTTCCGGAACCTGATCTACATCGGCGATCCGCACTTTATTTCCCATTCATCACTCCAGACTGATATTCGCGCTTCCGGGTTCACTGACGCCGGCTCTTCCTCAATCAGGTTGTAGTGGAGACGCGGGCGGGAATCAATTCAGGCGGCTCTTTTTTCCGCAATCGGCTCTGCCTGGCGTTTCTTTTTCTCACGCACACGTGGCTGACTCTTCCAGCGTCGATGGACCCAGAAATACTGTTCGGGTGATTTGCGGATCGCCTTTTCCAGCGACGAAGTAAACTGTTGCGTAAGTTCGCCAACCGGGTCTTTGGAGACACATTTGGTAGCGTCGATCAACTCTTCACAACCCATCTCAAATTTGATCCACTGATTCTGTTCGAAGTCATCAGGCAAACGGCGGGCATAACCCACACAGATATAGGCCCGGTATTCGAGGGCCAGCAGGGCAATCGACTTGAATGTCGAAGCCGGTTTGCCAAAGAAGTTCACAAACAGTCCCCGCTTGCCGGCATCCTGATCACCCAGCAGCGCCAAATGGCCCCGGCGTTCAATGGTGGCGACCATGTCATCATAACCGCCGCTTTTCGCCATCGCCCGGTGGCCGGTGTGCTGACGGAACTGCGCGAACCATTTATTCAGGTAAGGATTATCCAGTTCCCGTGCCACAACGCCCATGGGAAATCCAAACAGACCGAATACCGAGACCGCAATCTCCCAGTTACCATAATGACCGCTGAGCAGAATCACCGGACGTCCGGAACAGAGGGCAGTAATCAGTTCGGGGGGATAATCGAAGTCGAGCACATCAAAGATATTGCCCCGGTGCAGTTTGCGAGGCAGTTGAATAATCTCGACGATCATACGAAACAGATGCGTCCACATCTGGTAGATCGTCTCGTCGATTTCTTTTTCTGAAAGTTCTTCACCAAAGGCAGTCCGCAGGTTTTCAGCAGCGACATGATACCGGGTCATCTTACGCGGCAGACAACGGTGAATGACAAACGCCAGGCCTTTAGCCAGTTTCACCGACTCCCTGAGCGGTAATGATCGAACCACACAGACCAGGGTCTGAAATACCAGATATTCCAGTCGGTATCGCATCATGCGCCAATTAATCATGTCCGTATCCCTTTTCGCTTCCTGCTTCTTTGGCCAGACTGAGCCCCCACTCGGGCACAAAGCGGGGAAAGTGTCTTCGGAATACAAAAATTCGTCAACCCCCAATTGAGGATCCAGGGCCTGAACAGGCATACGGGAGCAGCAAAAAACCGGCTCGATTCCCATAACTTCTCCGATTTTTACTCGGATTTAAGTGGATACAGCAGTAATATATAAGGAGTAAGCTCTGTATTGGGGCTCAGGTTCTACCTGTAAGTATCGCTTCACCGTACATTTCGTGTGTGACATGTCTGATCAATTTCACTGGCAATCCGTTTCGCGTTACCTGCTGACAGCAGGGGCGGTCTACGTATTGACGCTGACATCGCTCTCGTCTGCCCACGCGACCTGCGGCGATTATCTGCATCATGCCGGCTCTCCGGAACCCGCCAAGGTAGATTCCGATCAGCTGACGCATGCCCTGCCTGTGCCGGCTCAGCAGCCCTGCTCTGATCCCGAGTGCCAGAATCATCTGCCCGATCCGGCTCCTGAATCACCTGTCATCATGTTAACGGTCTCAAAGCCCGCCTGTGCCTTCGCCCGGGTTGAGCTGAAATCAGGAGCGCCGCTGACCGCTGCCATTTTGGGTCAGAATCGGCACTACACGAATGCCTGCCGCACGCGCATTGATCGTCCTCCCCGCACTTCTGCTGTCTGAAACGCGATCGTCACAGGGACAATGTCTCTGTTGTGTTTCAGGGAATCTGCTTGCGCCGCTCCGCGTCTGATACAACAGACTCGCGACTGCGCGCTGCTGGAATTCTAAACTCAGCCGATTCCCCTCACAGACAGTTTGTGCAGGATTTCTTTTAACCATGGCTACCACTGATACGTCCGTGAATGAATCACGGCCCCGTCGCATCGTCCGTCGTGCCGTCGGACCAAAGTTGCGCAAAGTTTTATATCTGTTATTTTTCCTGGTTGCCCTGTTAGGGGCGAACTCGATCTACCTGGTCAGTATCACTACCTATGACTGGCTGAGTGGCGAGACTCTGGAAAACTGGTTCTATCAGTACATGTTTCTGGCACACCTGATTCTGGGACTGGTTCTCCTGGCGCCATTCATCCTGTTCGGCATTGTTCACATTTATAACACAAAGAATCGGCTCAACCGCCGCGCAGTTCGCGTGGGGTACGGCCTGTTTATTATCTCCTGCCTGGTACTGATTTCCGGACTGCTGCTGCTGCGTATCGGTTCCTTTGATTTAAAGAATCCCACTGCCCGATCCATCACGTATTGGTGCCACGTGATCGCTCCCATATTTGCGCTCTGGCTCTACTGGTTACACCGGCTGGTAGGTCCCAAGATTCGTTGGAAAGCCGGATTGTCTTATATGGGAGTGATTACGGCCATGGTCATCGGCATGCTGATGTTCCATTCCTCCGACCCCCGTAAGTGGAATGTCGTCGGACCGGAATCGGGTGAGAAATACTTCTTCCCCTCCCTGGCCCGCACCTCGACGGGGGACTTCATCCCCTCCAAAGCACTGATGATGGATGACTACTGTAAGAAGTGTCATCCCGATACTCATAAAGACTGGTCTAAGAGCGTTCACCGTTTCAGTTCGTTCAACAACCCGACCTACCTGGCCTCGGTACGTGAAACGCGGAAAGTCGCTTTCGAACGTGACGGCAACCTGCAGGCCTCCCGCTTCTGTGCAGGCTGCCACGATCCGGTTCCGTTCTTCAGTGGCGCCTTTGATGATCCGAACTTTGACGACATCAATCACATCACCGCCCAGGCCGGCATCACCTGCACGACCTGCCATGCGATTACGCACGTTAACAGTGTCCGCGGCAACAGTGACTACACGATCGAAGAACCGATCCATTACCCCTTCGCCTATAGCGACAATCCCTTCCTGCAATGGGTCAACAATCAGCTGGTCAAAGCAAAGCCTGAGTTCCATAAGAAGACCTTCCTGAAAGACTTCCATAAATCGACCGAATTCTGTGGTACCTGTCACAAGGTGCATCTGCCCGAGGAACTCAATCAGTACAAATTCCTGCGCGGACAGAATCATTATGATTCCTTCCTGCTGAGTGGGGTCTCCGGCCATGGAGCGCGGAGTTTCTATTATCCCCCCCAGGCACAGGAAAACTGCAACAAGTGCCACATGCCCGCGAAAGAGTCGAACGACTTCGGTGCCCGTCACTTCTACGGCGCGAAGGAACTCAGTGTGCACAACCACCTGTTCCCCGCCGCGAACACAGGTATCGCCGCCCTGCGGGGTGATCAGGAAACAGTGGCCGTCCATCAGGATTTCCTGAAAGACAATCTCCGCGTCGACTTCTTCGGCATCCGCGAAGAAGGAAGTATCGAAGGCAAGTTGACCGCACCACTGCGACCGGAAGTACCCACATTGAAACCGGGACGCAAGTATCTTCTGGAAACCGTGCTGCGTACGTTGAAAGTCGGCCACCACTTCACGCAGGGAACAGCCGACTCCAACGAAATCTGGCTGGATGTCACCGTCAAAAGTGGCGACCGGATTATCGGCCGCAGTGGTTCCCGGGAAGCGGATGGCACCGTGGATCCCTGGTCGCATTTCGTGAATGCGTTTGTGATTGACCGTGAAGGCAATCGCATCGACCGCCGTAATGCCCAGGACATCTTCGTGGCCCTGTATAACAACCAGATGCCCCCCGGTGCCGGCCAGACCGTGCATTACGAACTCAACCTGCCCGATGATCTGACCGAACCGGTAACCGTCGAAGCGAAACTGCAGTATCGCAAATTCGATACGCATTACATGCAGTACGTCGCCTCTTCCCTGGAAGAGAAAGGACAGAAGCTCTCCTGGAAAGAACCGGGAGTACCGTATGTGAATACGCTGCCCATCACCACGATCGCTTCTGACACGATCACCTTCCCCGTGGAGGGCGTGGAGGCGAAAGTGGAGAACAAAAAAGTGGAGATCCCGGAATGGCAGCGCTGGAACGATTATGGCATCGGGCTGTTCCTCAAAGGAAAAGCCGAACTGCGTCAGGCCGCCGAGGCGTTCAGCCACGTCGATCAACTGGGACGCTATGATGGTTCTCTGAATCTGGCGCGGGTCTACTTCCGCGAAGGACGACTGCAGGACGCCGTCGAGGCCCTGCAAAAATCCTCGACCTTCACCGATCCCCCCGCCCCGCCGTGGACGCTCGCCTGGTTGAGCGGCAAGGTGAACCAGCAACAGGGACACCTGGATGAAGCCGAGAAGAACTACCGCAGTGTCCTGGAAGACCAGACCGAAGAACGCACCAGTCGTGGCTTTGATTTCAGCAAAGATTACGTGGTGATCAACGACCTGGGACAAAACCTGTTTGATCAGGCCAAACGGTTCCGTACCGAAGCCAATCGGGATCAACGGGACCAGTTACTCAATCAGGCGGTGGAACAGTTCCAGAAGACACTGGTCCTCGATCCGGAAAACGTGACAGCGCACTACAACCTGTCGCTGATCTACGACCAGTTGGGAAAACAGGAACTGTCCGAGGAGCATCGTAATTTACACCTGAAGTATAAAGTGGACGATACCGCACGCGGTTTTGCCGAACGCAAGGCCCGTGAGAAATACCCTGCAGCCAACCATGCTGCAGAACAACCTGTGATTTACTCGTTACATCGTAAGACTGAAACCAAACCGAATGCGACAGCCCTCAAGGACTGACGCCTGCGGTGACTGATAAACAGCTCAAGGATTTTCCCATGACAGATCAGAACAACACCGATCTGGAACTTGATCCGAATCTCGAAGAAGAGACCGAACAGAACGACGAGTCGATCGGCCGCGCCTTCTGGTATTCACTCTCCGTAATGCTGGTCCTGGCGGTCATCGGCGGTACCGTCTTTCTGGTAAACCGGCTCAACGAACCGGAAACAGTGGTCAAGGAGACGCCACTCTCTCTGCCTGAAAAACGGGAAGTGGAAGAAATCATCCTTCCCAAGATTCCGTTTAAAGACATTACCGAGGAAGCAGGCATCGCTTTTGTCCACAACAATGGGGCCGCCGGCGAAAAACTGCTGCCGGAAACCATGGGGGGCGGTGCTGCCTTCTTTGACTATGACAACGACGGCGACCAGGACCTGCTGCTCGTGGGTTCTACCGACTGGCCCTGGACCGACTCTTCGAGGAAAGTAAAACCCGATGCGTCATCTCTGGCACTCTACCAGAATGATGGCACAGGTAAATTTAAAGATGTCACTGAAGACATGGGGCTGGATGTTTCGATGTATGGCATGGGCGTCGCCTGCGGAGACTATAACAACGATGGCCTGGTGGATCTGTTCGTCTCCTGCCTGGAATCCAACTATCTGTTTAAAAATGAAGGCAACCGATTTGTCGATGTGACGAGTCAGGCAGGTGTCGGCGGTCCCGATAAACTGTGGAGCACCAGTTGTGGCTGGTTTGACTATGACCGGGATGGCGACCTCGACCTGTTGGTCTGCAACTACGTTGACTGGACTCCCGCCTACGACCGCGCGCAGAACTTTACCCTGAAAGGGGGAATCCGCGCCTACGGTCGTCCCCAGAACTTTAACGGCGTAAACCCCCTGCTCTACGAGAACCTGGGGAACGGCACCTTTCGGGATCAGACTGACCAGGCGGGACTGAAAATCATTTCTCCCGGTACCGGAGTCCCACTGGCGAAATCTCTGGGCCTGCATTTCTATGATTTTGATCAGGATGGTTACCTGGATGTATTGATCACGAACGACACCGTCCAGAACCTGCTGTTCCACAATCAACAGGATGGCACCTTCAAAGAAATCGCCGCACTCTCGGGGGTCGCCTTTGATATGGACGGTAATGCCCGTGGGGCCATGGGCGTCGATATCGCAGCCTTCCGCAATGATGAAACCCTGGGCATCGCCATCGGGAACTTCGCCAACGAAATGACGGCTCTCTACACGTCACCCGGAAAAGAGATGCAGTTCATTGACGAAGCGGTCTCGAACGGTCTGGGGCCACAAACCCGCATGTCACTCACGTTTGGCGTCTTCTTCTTCGATGCCGACCTGGATGGCAGGCTCGATCTGTTCTCGGCCAACGGTCACCTGGAGGAAGACATCAACATCGTCCAGGAACGCCAGCATTATGAACAGTCACCCCAGCTGTTCTGGAACTGCGGAGCACAACACGCCACGGAATTCCTGCCGCTGGGAGAAGCGCTCGTCGGTTCTGATTTTGTAAAACCGCTGGTCGGACGCGGTGCGACCTTTGCCGACATCGATGCAGACGGCGATTTGGATCTGCTCATTATGACCACTGGAAATAAGCCACGCCTGCTCCGAAATGAGCAGGCAACGGGCAATCACTGGGTTCGCTTCCGGTTGACCAGTACGCCCGCCGGAGACCAGAAGCCGAACCAGCGTGTCTCAAATCATGATGCTCTGGGAGCCGAAATCAGGATTAAAACGAAGACAGGTACCCAGAGCCGTCTGCTGATGCCCACCCGGAGCTATATCTCACAAACGGAGCTGCCTGTTACGTTTGGACTCGGTACGGAAACAGAAATTCAGTCCGTGAACATCCAATGGCCGTCTGGAAAAGTGACGACTCTGGAAAATCTTAAAGCGGACAAATTATACCAGATTTCTGAACAGGATGGTCTTGTTGACAAATAGCAACAACGGTTTCTGATCCGTTCTCCTATTTTTCTGGACTTAGCGGATTTCAAATGGAAATCCTTGACATCTTCGCATCAACTTTGTTTGATATATAGGGTATCAAGGTGTGCACAAGCAGGTGCGAATTTGAAATTGTCCTTGAATTACTGAGACCGAATTTGGCATAATACGCATTCGGGTGATTAAAAAGTTTCCTTCCCCCACTGGCGGATGCATGACAAGAAACATGCTTCGTCGGAATCGCCTGATATTAAACTCTGTTTCGTTCCGTGACGATCAGAGCCATCCGCCAGGTTAATCTGGCTATATTCCAACCTGATAAGAATTAAGTGCTCATACCCTGTTGCAAGCGTTTAGCCTCTGGCCCCGTGAGCCAATAACCGGACACAAATTATCCCCCCATTCGGAAATGGAGATGACCCAATGAGCTTCAAACAATCACGTCGTGACTTTTTACACGTTGGTTTTGCGGGTGGAATCGGGCTGACTCTACCTGAGTTTCTGCGTATTAAAAGCGCTCAGGCAGAACAAAAGTATTATGAGACCAAGGAAGGCACAGCCAAATCTGTGATCTTCATTTATCTCCCAGGTGGTGCAGCACACCAGGAAACCTGGGATCCCAAACCCTACGCTCCCGTTGAATACCGCGGCCCGATGGGTTCCATCGAAACCAACGTCGCAGGCGTTCGTTTCAATGAGAAACTGGCCAAGACCGCCAAAATCATGGATAAGCTGACCGTCTGCCGTTCCATGTCACACGGCGAAGCGGCTCACGAGCGCGGAACACACAATATGTTCACCGGCTATCGTCCCAGCCCGGCACTGCAGTTCCCCAGCATGGGAAGTGTCGTCACCCACGAGTTCGGTCCCCGGAACAGCATGCCTCAATATGTCTGTATTCCGAATCAGCCGAACGAATTCGCCGGAACCGGATACCTGAGCTCTTCCTTCGCTCCTTTCAGCGTCGGAGCTGATCCTGCCTCTAACGGTTTCAAAGTGCGTGACCTGAACCTGCCAGGTGGTGTCGACGACAAGCGGTTCACCCGCCGTCGCTCTCTGCTGGACGCTGTCAACGATCACTTTGTTAGCAAAGAAAAAGCAGACTCTCTGGATGCCGTTGATACCTTTTACAAGCAGGCCTACGACATGGTCTCATCGAAAGCTTCACAGGAAGCCTTCGACCTCGACAAAGAAGATGCCAAAGTACGTGACGCCTACGGCCGCAACCAGGCTGGCGCCCGCATGCTGCTGTCCCGTCGTCTGGTCGAAGCAGGTGCCCGCTTTGTCACCATGACTTATGGTGGCTGGGACATGCACGACCGGATCCAGACTGGAATCGAACGGAATCTGCCTTCCTTCGACCAGGCATTCTCCACACTGATCACAGACCTCTACGACCGCGGACTGCTGGACAGCACCCTGGTCTGCGTCTGCAGTGAATTTGGTCGTACTCCGAAAATCAATGGTACTGCCGGCCGCGACCACTGGCCGAAAGTATTCAGTCTGGTCATGGCTGGTGGCGGTATCAAAGGCGGTCAGGTTTATGGTTCGTCTGATGCCATTGCCAGTGAACCGGAAGACAAACCACTATCTGTTATGGACTGGGCTTCCACCATTTACCACTGCATGGGGATTGTCTCAGATAAAGAACTGATGGCTCCCGGCGATCGTCCCATCGAAATCGTTGATGGCGGCAAAGTCGTTAAAGAGCTGCTCGTCTGAGAGCAATCTAACCGGAATTAAAAGAACAGTCTGTTAGCACGGGTCTGACCCGTGCTAACATTCTCGTTCCAGCGGAAATAAAAACTGATTCTCGAACATTCACATTCCAAGGGGGGAACCGTGATGCTGCAGAATTTCAAGTCTGTCTGCACCGGCATTTTGACACTCGCACTCAGCGTACTACTCGTAGACTCCGCCTGGGCCACAGATCCCAGTCTGAACTATGTCCGTCCCCGAGGGGGACAACGAGGTACCGAGTTGGAACTCACCTTCATTGGTGCCCGTCTTTCTGATGCGGTCGAAATTCTGTCCTATAAAAAAGGATTCGAATTCAAAGACATCAAAGCGAATCCCAAAAACGCGAATGTCTGCACCGCGATCGTCAAAATCGCCCCTGATTGTGCCTTGGGTGAGCATACCTTCCAGGTTCGCACGAAAACAGGTGTCTCCGAATACAAAACATTCTGGGTCGGACCGTTCCCCGAAATCGCCGAAAAAGAACCTAACAGCGAATTCGAAACCCCTCAGCCCATTGAAATGAACCACACCGTAAGTGGTGTCGTTCAGAATGAAGACGTTGATCACTATGTCGTCACAGCCAAAAAAGGCGATCGCATCTCTGCAGAAATCGAGGGCATTCGTCTGGCGACCACACTGTTCGACCCTTACATCGCCATCCTGGATGAAAAACGTTTTGAGCTCAAAGCCGAAGACGATCTCCCCCTGCTGAGAAATGATGCCGCGGTCTCGGTAATCGCCCCCGCTGATGGCAAATACACGATCCTGGTTCGTGACAGTTCATACGGCGGAAACGGTGCTGCATTCTACCGTCTGCACGTCGGTACTTATCCTCGTCCGACAGCCGTTTATCCCGCTGGCGGCCAACTGGGATCCAAACAGAAAGTTACATTCAAAGGGAATACCGTCGATAACCTGGTTCAGGAATTCCAGCTCCCGGATAAGCCCGATGCTGAGTTCGAACTGTTCGCCAGTGATGCCGGGGGAACCGCTCCTTCCGGAAACGTATTCCGCCTGTTTCCGCATGGTAACTCCATGGAACAGGAGCCTAATAACGACTTTAAAACGGCATCTGCAGCAGCACTGCCCAATGCATTTAACGGGATCATCGAAACCGACGGCGATATCGATTACTTCAAATTTCAGGGCAAGAAAGACCAGACCCTGGAAATCGAATGCTACGCCCGTCGCATCCGTTCTCCACTGGATGCCGTTGTGAACCTGTATAACGCCAAATTCGGTCGAGTTGCCGGCAACGACGACTCACGTGGTCCCGACAGTTACTTCCGTTACAAGTTTCCCGCTGATGGGGATTACTACATCTCCATTACGGACCATCTTTCGCGCGGTGGAGCTGATTTTGTCTACCGCATCGAAATGTTGCCGGTTTCTCCGGGTCTTGAACTGGGTATTCCCCGCAATGCCCGTTACTCCCAGGAGCGACAGCAGATTGTAGTCCCCCGGGGCAACCGCTTTGCAGCAGTCATCAGTGCCAGCCGTTCTAACTTTGGTGGCGAAATCGCTCTCGATACTTCGAACTTCCCTAAGGGAGTCAAAGTTGTCGCCGAACCTATGGCAGCAAATCTGACAACAATGCCCGTGGTATTCGAAGCAGCCGCAGATGCTCCTGTTGAAGGAGAACTCATCGAACTCAAGGGACATCATGTTGATCCCAAGCAGAATATCTCTGGAGTCTTCACCAACCGGGCCGACCTGGTACGCGTGCGGAACAACCAGCTGTTGTGGATGAAAGACGTCGCACAGATTCCAGTCGCAGTTGTCGAGGAAGTTCCTTTCAAACTCGATATCGTTGAACCCAAAGCCCCGCTGGCACGCAACGGCTCATTGCAACTTAAAGTTGTCGCTACTCGAAATGAAGGTTTCGACGAAGCGATCACCCTGCAATTCCCCTTCCGTCCACCGGGAGTTGGTGCTTCCAGCCGGGTTACGATCCCTAAAGGTAAAAATGAAGCATTCTACCCGATCAATGCCAACAGCAAGGCCGAAATTAAAAAATGGAAGGTCTTCGTCATTGGCTCTGCCAATGTGGGTGGTAATGCCTGGGTTTCCTCACAGCTGGCAAATCTGGAAGTGGCTGATTCCTATGTTGATCTGGATCTGGCACGTACAGCCGTCGAACAGGGTAAAGAGACTGAGATCATCTGTAAGGTTGACCTCAAGACTCCCTTCGATGGAGATGCCAAAGTCAAACTGGTCGGTCTGCCTCCGAAAGTGACCACAGAAGACATCACTTTCAACAAAGAGAGCAAGGAGCTGATCTTCAAAGTGAAAACGGATCCGGCTTCTCCCCAGGGGCGACATAAGAGTCTGTTCTGTCAGGTCGAAGTTCCTGTGAACGGCGAAACCGTCGTTCATACCGCCGGCCGCACCGAGTTGCGGATTGACAAGCCGATTCCACCTAAAAAAGACGAACCGGCGAAACCCAAAACTGTAGCGAAAAAAGAAGAACCCAAAAAGGAAGAACCCAAGCGTTTGACTCGACTGGAGCAGCTCCGACTCGAGGCTAAAAAACGACTGGAAGAAGGTACCAAGTAGTCCTCAACTTCAATCGCTCAAACTCTGAATCAGACTCAGAGAATTACGTTTATATCACCTTGATCAACTAAGTCCTGTTGACCAGAAAAGGTTTTCGATTATGTGGCGTCATCAAACAATCACTCGCAGTTTTCTTGCCCTGGCCTTCCTGGCGGGTGGAATCTCTCTCGCAACTGCTGCAGACAAAACGGAACCGGTCAAGGCAGAGCCCCCCAAGCCTGCTGAAGCAAAACCGACTCCGGCTCCAGCACCGAAAGCTGAGGCAGCCAAGCCGGCAGAAACCAAGCCAGCCCCCGCGCAGCCTGCCGCTCCTAAACCGGCTCCCCCAAAGCCGGCCCCCAAGATGGTTCAACTGAATGTCTATCCTCAGGACATCCAGTTGACAACCAGCCGGGACCGGCAATCGGTGATTGGACAGGCGGTCTATGACAACGGTCTGACCGAAGACGTCACTACGAAACTTCAGTTCAAACCAGCCCAAGAAGGCATCGTGCGTATCGAAAACAATATGATTTACCCGGCCGGCGATGGTGAGACTGATGTAGTCGCCACTTTCGGCGGTGCGAGCGTCAAGCTGCACTCCAAGGTTACTAAAGCGAAAGAAGATCGCCCCATCAGTTTCACACTGGACGTCATGCCTACATTCATGCGGGCTGGCTGTAACACCGGTAGTTGCCATGGTGCTGCTCGCGGTAAAGACGGCTTCCGCCTCTCCCTGTTTGGCTTTGACCCCAAGGGTGACTATCATCGCCTGACCCGTGAACTCAGCGGCCGTCGAATTAACCTGAGCATGCCTCAGGAAAGTCTGCTGCTTGAAAAAGCAATTGGCGCTGTTCCTCATACTGGGGGAAAACTCTACGAGAAAGACTCGGAATATTACAATGCAGCTTTACGCTGGCTGCAGGCAGGCGCTCCCTACGATACAGGAGCAATTCCGACCGTTGACAAAGTGGAAATCTATCCCAAAGGTGGGGTAATGGACGGGAAAGGCACCACACAGCAGGTGTCCGTTCTGGCCTACTACTCTGATGGCACGACCCGTGACGTGACGACTCTGTCAGCCTTCTCATCCAACAACGATAACTCAGCGACCATCACCAAAGACGGTAAGATCACCGCAAACAATCGGGGCGAAGCCTTCATCATGGCCCGCTTCGATACACACACCGTCGGATCTCACTTTGTAGTACTCCCCAAGGGTCTCGACTTCGAATGGCCCAATGTTCCGGAATACAACTATGTCGATACTCTGATTCACAACAAGCTGAAAAAGCTGCGGGTTGTTCCTTCTGAAGTCTGTTCCGATGCAGAATTCCTGCGTCGTGCCAGCCTCGATATCTGTGGCGTGATGCCCACCATTGAAGAATTCAACACATTCGTCGCTGACAAAGATCCTAAGAAACGGGATAAACTGGTTGATCAGTTACTCAACCGTAAAGAGTTTGTCGAGATGTGGGTGATGAAGTGGTCTGAGCTTCTACAGATCCGCACTGTGAATAACCGCATCAGCTATAAATCAGCACTGCTGTATTACAACTGGCTGCAGGAACGGATCGCCAGCAACGTGCCCCTCGATAAGATGGTGCAGGAACTGCTCGGTTCAACGGGCGGTACCTTCGCCAATGCTGCAACCAACTACTACGAAAACGAACGTGACACACTTAAAGTCGCTGAGAACGTGGCCCAGGTATTTATGGGCATGCGGATTCAGTGTGCCCAGTGTCACAACCATCCCTTCGACCGCTGGACGATGGACGATTACTACAGCTTTGCTGCCTTCTTCTCCCAGGTCGGACGTAAAGGAAGTGAAGATCCTCGCGAATCCATCATCTACAACCGGGGCAGCGGCGAAGTCCGTCACATGGTCGACAACCGAGTCATGCAGCCCAAGTTCCTCGGTGGTGCTCAACCCGAAGTCAAAGGCAAAGACCGTCGCGTCGTGCTGGCCAGTTGGCTCGCCTCCGATGAAAACCCTTACTTCGCTGCTAACCTGAGCAACATTGTCTGGGCGCACTTCTTCGGTAAAGGCATTATAAATGAAGTGGATGACGTCCGCATCAGCAACCCCCCGGTCAACCCGGAACTGCTGGATGAACTCGCCAAACGATTCACCGATTACAACTACGACTTCAAAAAGCTGGTTCGCGATATCTGTACTTCGAGAACTTATCAGCTTTCCACACAGACCAATCCATCTAATGAAAACGATCTGACAAACTTCTCACATGCACACCCACGTCGTCTGCGTGCTGAAGTTCTGCTGGACTGTATTTCCCAGGTCACGAGTGCTCCTAATAAATTCCGCGGCTTACCGCTGGGAGCTCGGGCGGTGCAGATCGCCGACGGAAACACAACCAACTACTTCCTGACCACCTTTGGTCGCGCCAAGCGTGACACGGTCTGTTCATGTGAAGTCCGGATGGAACCCAGTCTGTCGCAGGCACTCCACCTGCTCAACGGCGATACCGTCAACAGTAAGATCGTGCAGGGTAAATTTGTAGATTCCCGAATCAAAGCCGGCAAGAAGCCACTGGAGATTGTGGATGAAATGTATATTTCCTGCCTGACACGTAAACCGACCGACAAGGAATACTCCACCCTGGTTCAGGTCCTGGATGAAAACAAAAAAGACGAACAGAACGCGTTGAATGACATCTTCTGGTCATTGTTGAATTCGCGTGAATTCATCTTTAACCACTAAACCCTCCCGCTTCCAGACTGAGACCTTTAAGCCCGATTTAACATATGGCTGATATTATGAAAAACTTAATCACTGCAAACCGGTGCCGTCAGATCTGTAACACTCTGTTTGCAGCCGGATTGACGGTCACCCTGATGTCATCCCCCCTGTCTGCGGAAGACAAAAAGAAGGATGACAAGGACAAGAAGCCGAAAGTCACCTATGACGAACACATCAAACCGATTTTTCGGGCGAAGTGTTTTGCCTGTCATAACACCGACAAAAAAGCTTCCGGCCTCGATCTGACCAACTACACCGGTCTGATGCAGGGTGGTGCCGCAGGTGAATCAATTGCGCCCGGCGACGCCGAAGGCAGTTACCTGTATATGCTGGTCACCCACGATTCCGAACCCTTCATGCCTCCCAAATCGGACAAGCTGCCCGATAAAGAACTGGCATTGATTCAGGAATGGATCAATATCGGTGCTCCGGAAAACGCCGGCAGTAAGGTCAGCATCAAGAAACCAAAGTTTGATTTTTCATTGCAGGGTGCATCTTCCGGGAAACCGGAGGGTCCGCCTCCCATGCCACCACACTTGAATCTGGACCCGGTCGTTCACAGCAGCCTGCCTACCGCTATCACCGCGATGGCCACCAATCCCTGGTCCCCGCTGGCCGCTGTTGCCGGCCAGAAACAGGTTCTGCTCTATAACACCAAAACCCTGGAACTTCTGGGGGTACTCCCCTTCCCCGAAGGCGTACCTCATGTCCTGAAATTCAGCCGTAACGGCAGTCTCTTACTGGCCGGCGGCGGACATGCTGCTGCCAGTGGCCGCGTTGTGGTCTGGGATGTCAAAACCGGAAAGCGTCTCTTTGAAGTAGGCGACGAACTGGACGCTGTACTCTGTGCTGACATCAGCTCGGATCAGCGTTTTATCGCCTTGGGCAGCCCCAGCAAAGTCATTCGCGTTTATTCCACCAGCACAGGTGAACTCGCTTACGAAATCCGTAAACACACCGACTGGATGACCTCCCTGGCCTTCAGCCCCGATTCCGTCCTGCTCTGTTCCGGAGACCGTAACGGCGGCGCGTTTGTCTGGGAAGCTGCAACGGGAAATGAGTATCTGACACTCAAGGGACATAAAGGCGGAATCACCGGGATCACCTGGCGATCTGACTCCAACCTGGTCGCCACCAGTAGTGAAGATCAGTCTGTCAAACTCTGGGAAGTTCAAAACGGGAATAACATTAAGTCCTGGAACGCCCATGGTGGCGGAACTTCCAGTGTGGAATTCGCCCGCGACGGCCGTCTGGTTACCACCGGTCGTGACAAGGTTACGAAACTCTGGGATCAGGCCGGAAAGCAGCTGCGTGCCTTCCCCGCTTTCGGAGATATCGGCGTCTGTGTCACAATCTGTGATGAAACTAATCAGGTCATCTCTTCTGACTGGACTGGTAAGATCAAAGTCTGGAACGCCGCCGATGGAAAAGAAGCAGGTGAATTGACAGCCAATCCACTTCCACTATCCGAACGACTGTCGAAAGCCACAGCCAGCCTCAGTGCAGCGCAAGCCAATCATCAGAAGCTGGCAGCGGCCGCACAGGCAGACCAGGCTGCAGTGACTAAGATTAATGCAGACATTGCTGCTTCACAAAAACAGCAGACCGATCTGCAGAATCAGTTAAACAGCCTGAATGGCAACCTGGCAGCCGCCCAGAAAGCCCTGGCAGGTGCACAGGCCGGTGCGACTGCTTCCACAAACAAGATTACCGAAATTGGAAAACCACTGCCGGCAATCAAGGAAGCACATGCAAAGGCTGACGCTGTGAGTAAACAGGCTGCAGGCGACAAAGAACTTGCCGAAGCTGCTGCCAAATTGAAAGCGGCCGTCGAAAATCGCACCGCAGCAATCGCAGCCGAGCAGAAAACGCTGGCTACGCACCAGGCAGCTGTCAAAGATAATCAGCAGAAGGTTGCTCAGTACACGCCGCAAATCAAACAGACAACAGATGCGCTGAATGCGGCCAAAGCAAAAGTAGTTGCCCTGCAGAATTCATTGAAACCGGCAACCGATAAAGCGACCGCTTCTCAGAATGCAGCGAACTCCGCTGCCAGCGCTTTGACTGCTGCTCAGAATGAAGTCAAACACTGGCAGGCAGAAATTGAGTTCTCCAAGAAACTCAATAACGCCCAGGCCAGTGCTGCCAAGTAAAATCCGGATTTGATCCCAGCCCTTCAATCCAGAGGTTGAAGGGCTTTTTTTACGTCAGTCCGATTGGAACTCCCCCACAGGTTCTGTTATTTTGGTCAGTCGATAGCATAGTGACTGAACTTCCAGCAGAACACGAGGAGCATCCCGGTATGGCTCAAAGTAATTCCCGATTCGCGGTTGTAGCCGCCCTGACAGGAAACGCACTGATCACGATCGCCAAAGGAACGACGTTTCTGATCACTGGTTCGGGAGCCATGCTGTCCGAGACGATTCACTCAGTGGCTGACTTTCTGAATCAGTTACTGCTGCTCATCGGTCTGGTTCGCGCGGATCGGGTCCCCGACCGTCGTTATGAGTATGGCTACGCCGGTGAACGGTATGTGTGGGCATTGATTTCCGCAGTCGGGATCTTTTTCCTGGGCTGTGGCGTGACGGTGTACCATGGTGTGCAGTCGCTGTTTCATCCACCTGAACTCGACTTTGGCGAAATGAAATGGGCCATCGCGGCGCTTCTGTTTGCTTTGGTCATCGACGGTGTCGTTTTCTTTCTTGCG
The DNA here is from genome assembly GCF_008329715.1 of Gimesia chilikensis. GTDB lineage: Bacteria > Planctomycetota > Planctomycetia > Planctomycetales > Planctomycetaceae > Gimesia > Gimesia chilikensis. Next base: position 413,812 of record NZ_VTSR01000009.1, read on the forward strand.
CTCAAGACCGAGTGGAAAAACGCTCAGAAGGAGAAAAAGGCGTTTCATCAGTATCTGCGCAAGGAAGCAGACCCGGCCTCCGTCGCCGTCATTCTCGAAGATGGTGCTGCCTGCCTGGGGGTGATGATCGCACTGATTTCAATCCTGCTTGCCAAGATGACCGGGTCCCCCTACTGGGATGCCATCGGCTCTATCGGAATTGGTGTGCTGCTGGGAGGGATTGCCATCTGGTTGATTATCCGGAACCAGGAACTGCTGGTCGGCCCCAGTATCCCACCAGAGACGAAAGAACAGGTACAACGCATCCTGAAGAACAATCCGCTGATTGACGATGTGCTCGACCTGCGATCCAGAATCCTCTCTATCGATAACTACCGCATTAAGGTCGATCTGAGTTTTGATCCCAAAGAATTGTCGAAACGTCTGAAGAAGAAAGCACTTGCCGCCTATCCTCAAATTCAGAGCGAACAGGACTTCGAAGAGTTTTGTCAGAAGTATACACGGGATATCCTCGATACCCTGGCTGAGGAAATCGACAAGATCGAAGCAGAAATCCAGCGACAGGTTCCTGAGGCCAAGCACCTCGATCTGGAAGCCAATTAAGCAACCCACCTCCCGTTCACGACAGAGAGAGCTGCCAGAAGTTGGTGTTTTGTCGGCAGCGAAGCAGAAAAACCTGCGATTTCGGGCGATTTCGTCCCTCGGCCAGAGTCTCAAGCCTGTGATCAGTTTCAGAGGCGCCTATAATAGTGCAGTGTTACCTGTTTTTCGTCTGAATTTTTGTTTGAGTATTGATTGATGTCTGAGCGTGTTGTCCTGGCGATGAGTGGTGGAGTCGATAGCTCCGCAGCCGCCCATCTTTTACTGGAACAGGGTTATGAGGTGATCGGTCTGTTCATGCGGTCCGGTGCCACCGAAGAGACGGCCTGCGCGATTGAGGATCCCCATAGTCTTCCCGTTCTGAACACGAAAGCACACAAGCAGGGCTGCTGTTCCGCCAGTGATGCCGCAGATGCCCGCCGGGTGGCTGATATGCTCGACATTCCGTTTCATGCCCTGAACTTCAAAGATGCGTTTGGACGCATCAAAGATTACTTCGCTGATGAATACCTGGCCGGCCGCACTCCCAATCCCTGTGTGATGTGCAACAACTGGCTCAAGTTCGGCAAACTCTGGGAATTCGCAGAATCAGTCGGCGCCTCCTACATCTCCACCGGTCATTATGCCCAGTTGAAGTCTGTCCCGGGAGAAGAACAGCCGGCCCTGGTGCGCGGCCTCGACCGCTCGAAGGACCAGTCCTACGTTCTGTTCGGTATCAATCGCGATCTACTCGACAAAATCATTTTCCCCGTAGGTGGCTTCGTCAAACCGGAAATCCGGGAGATGGCGGGTGAAGCAGGTCTGAGGACAGCCAATAAGCCCGACAGTCAGGAAATCTGTTTCATTCCCGACAACGATTATTTCGGCTTTCTGAACCGGTACCGTGGCGAGCAGGAAACGGCAGGCGAAATGGTTGACACCGCGGGGAATGTCGTCGGCCAGCATACCGGCTATGAAAATTATACGATCGGTCAGCGGAAGCGATTGGGCGTCGCCTTTGGTTCGCCCCGTTATGTCATCAAAATCGAGCCTGAGACGAAACGAGTCGTAATCGGTACGCGCGACGACCTGGCACGGAAATCACTGGAAGCCAATCGCAGTAACTGGCTGATTGACAGTCCCGGTTCCGAGCTCCGTTGTCAGGCCCAGATTCGCTATCAGCATAAAGAAGCTGACTGCACGGTACAGATTCTGGATGAAGAACGGTTTCGGGTCACCTTCGATAACCCGGAATACGGTGTCGCCCCGGGCCAGGCGGTTGTGCTGTATGATGCAGACCGCGTGATTGGTGGCGGCTGGATCATGTAACCCGGATCAGGCAGCGGCTTCCGCTTCCATCCGCTCACGGTTCTGACGCTTTTTCTTCCGGCTGCTGGAATGTTCGTCGGAATCTTCCATGCTGACGGAATCAGCGGCTTCTTCCCGATTGGAAATCCAGGTCAGCAGGGCCGGCAGAGTCACCAGAGAAACGAACAGGCAGCAGCCTACACCAATCACCAATACCAGACCGACGCTGTAAAGCCCACGATGTGTGGCCACCATCATACTGCCGAAACCAATCATCGAAGTCAGTGAGGTCATCACAATCGCGTTGATCGTACTGGGAGATGTTTTATAGGGGCCCCGTTTCATCCGGAAATCATGGACCACGTGCACGCCGTCATCGACGCCGATTCCGAGAATCAGAGGCAGCACGATCAGGTTAGCCGGATTCAGATCGATTGAAGTCATCGCCAGAATCCCGAACATCACCAGGCCTCCGACGACCGGGGGAATCATGGTCAACAGCATATGCAGCACACTGCTGCGTTCCAGCACAAAGGCCACACTGAAGCACATAATCAGAAACATACCGATGGCAGCTTCAACGCTGACCGGTGTCCCACGGTTATAGAGAATGAACCAGGTACAGACAGCCAGAATCGCCGGAGGTACCAGCGCCATTGTGGCATGACGACGGCTCAGATAATCGATCAGTAAAACGACACAGATGACTGCCAGAGCGTAAATCGAAGCGGTTTTATAACTGACTTTGATCTGTTGAGCCGCTTCGTAATTCTGCAGCGGGGTTCCCGTCACATCCGGATCGACAGAGCGCACCTCTTTAACAAACTCCTCCAGCGGTTCGATTTCCCAGATGTGATCGCGGGGATAAATCTGGATCAGCCATTTTCCTTCAGGACTCACGAAGCGTGAAGTCAATGAACGGGGCAAATCGGAAAAACGGACCGGCGAAGAATCGGAAGCACCACGAATAGCGCGGAACTGACCGAGCAATGACGCAGTAGTCCGGTACTGAAATTCATCCAGGAAACGGGACTGCTGGGCCAGCGTCAAAGATTCAAAGCGGTTGAGAAACTGATCCAGCATGCGGGCAGTCTGCTGCGCTGTTGGGCTCTGGTAGCTTGAGAGTAACACATAAAACTGTTCGAGTTTCCGCCCGATCGTCGAAGGATTGAGACGATTCACGGGAGGCACATTATTCGGCAGTCGTGACAGCTGTGCCCGATAGGACTGCACCAGTAGATTGGTTTCCTGCGAAGAATGTGCAGGGACGCGTGAGGCCAGCTCTTCCACATGATGCACGGAGGGCAGAGCTTCGAACTTCTTACGCAGTTCCCGTGCCTCTTCCGGGTTGTTCGCAACGGAGACAGCGAACAGCAGCGAGTTCTGAGCATCGTTGAAAATCCGTTTCTGGACTTCGACGGACTCCAGTCCCGCTGCCTGCAGGTTCAACAGGTTGTAGTCATAAACAACGCGCGATTCCCATCCCTGATCCGTTTTTTGAACCAGCTGGCTGGCACAGAAGGCGACCAGGGCCAGGGAGCCTAAAGCTACCATGCGGGGAAACCGCGTAATCATTTTCTGTAACCACTTCCCCTGGAAGGGTGTGGGCATCTGTTTGACTTCTACATTTTTATCTGCCTGAGAAAGCAGTGCCGGCAGCACCAGGAAGGTGGCGATTGCACATAAGATAATTCCACCACCGCCGATGAATCCGAGCTCCGCGATTCCCAGGAAGGGAGTCAGCCCAGCACAGTAGAAAGCCAGAGCCGTCGTCACAGCAGCAGCCACAATTCCGGTCCCCACCGTGCGTGATGTTTTGAGCAGAGCCGGTTCCAGGTCTTCCCCCTGATGCCGCAATTCAATGTAGCGGGCGAGGTAATGGATACCAAAATCGATCCCCAGCCCGATCAGAATCACGGCAAAGGAAACCGAGAGAATATTCAGATGACCGATGGTGAGCGTCGTATAACCGAAGGCCCAGGCCATCCCGGCTGCCAGCATGAGCAGAGTCAGCAGGGGATGACGGATTCCACGAAAACCGAAGAACAGCAGCAGTCCTACCCCGAAACAGGAAATGATTGATGCATTGATCATATCCGACTGCGACTTACGCATTTCGTCATTTTCCAGAACCGGAATTCCAGTCAGACTGATTTTGGCTTCCGGATTCTCAGCAGCGACTTCGCCGATAATGGTCCGCATCTGTTCGATGGCCTGCGTGGCGCCGTCAAAGCCTGTTTCCTTATGCACCGGAAAGACTTTGAGAAAGCCCATTGTGCCGGATTCATTCAACAGGTAAATAATTTCGCGAGACCGTTCGCGCATCCGTTCGTTCACAGCGACAATCGAAGGCCAGGGAGACTGAAAGTCATTCTGGTCTGACAGGTAGCGTGCCATGCTGGATGTCAGTATCGCAGCGTGAGTAAACAGCGGCTCCAGGGACTGATCGCGTTCGGTGCCTCGATAGCTGGCAGACCGGGATTGAATCTGGTAACGCAGGCGATCATACAGCAGATCGACCTGGGTCAGATCCCAGCGACCATTGCGGTAAATCGGACCATATTCATCCAGCCGATTCAGACCAGCCTGCAGCTGTCGCGGAGTTAAATATTGAAGTCCTTTAGAAGGTAAATCGCCTGGGTTAATCTGATAGAGCGGATTCTCAAACAGTTCGGGATGCTGCTCGATTCGCTGCCCCAGGGTCCGCAATACGTATTTAATTGATTCCGGATTCTCTGCTTCGACCACACAGACCAGATCCGAAGAACTGCCGAAGCTCTCGGTGTAATTCATCCATTTCTGATGGAAGGCTGCCGTGGGATCGATCAGATCAGCGCGGTCGGTTTTGAATTCCAGCCTGAAGACGGTCAGCAGGATACAGCCGACGGACACAACCAGGGCCAACGCCAGACTGAGCCGGGCGTGCGTCACCACAAACTGGGTTGTCGCAGCCAGCGCCTCGCCGAGGAATGAGCGTTCCTGATTTTCAGGGGAGAGATTATCCACAGAACACTTCCGTGTGCACCTAAGTCGATCTCTCGTTCGATCTAAACAACCGGGCAGAAGTGAAGGGATCGATTAATTGAGAGCGTTGATCGTATTATGAAGCTATCGATTTTACAGCAATCTCCGTATTGCCGACAACCTGAATCTATCCTGATTTGAGGTTGTAAGTTAATAGATAACCAAACTTTAATCCCATCAGGAATTCGGGTCGCAATAATGTGGATCAGGGAGGGACCTCCCGGTTTGAACACGATATTTTGCCCGATAACAAGAAGTACATCGGCAATCTGGTCTTTCAAAGATCAACATTCTCGGCGAATCCGAGGCTTCCCGGCTGATTTTTTCACAAGATCCGGAAACCCAGAAAAAGAAATAAAATGCGCAAGTCTAATTAAAATGGTGAATTAGCTGAGGTCTCTTGAATCTGGGGAGCAAGCTTATCGGCATTTTGCTGAATCCCACTTGACCCCATTTTCGATTTTTCATAAAAAACCTGCCCCATCGCAATGGTCTGGCGGCTCGCCTTAGCTGTCAGACGTTGTTCACTTCAATGACTCTTTCCAATACCCCTCTCAAAGACTCTCTTTGTAGGACAAGCTCATGTTAAAATGCGTTATTCGTTCAATTCCCGTTGTGGGAGTTACATTGTTCTCGATGGCCGCTGGTTCCGCCCAGGCGCAATGGCTGCCTTTCAACAATTGTAATTCTTGTGCACCGCCGCCGGTGGTTCAGAACTGCTGTCCACAGCCTGTGGTCCAGTGTCCGATCCCGGTGACCCAGACCACCTACCGTCAGGTTCCTGTGACAGAGTATCGACCTGTTCAGCAGACCGTGATGAAACCTGTGGTCGAAACCAAGTACGTAGATCAGCAGGTCACCGCTTATCGCCAGGTTCTGGAACCTCGGACGGTCGACGTACCTTACACGTCTTATCAGAATGTCACTGAGTGCCAGCAGGTACAAAAAGACATGGGTCGCTGGGTGACTCAGCGTCAGTGTATCCCCAAAGTCGCTCCCTGCGAGTACGACAACCGCCCCAACCTCCTGGGCTGGATGAACCGTACCGGGTATTCCATGCGAATGGCATTCACACCCCAATATCGAACCACCCGTCACTACGTACCGAACGTTGTGACTCAAAATGTACCGGTCACCCGTCAGGTTGCCGTACAGCAGACTCGCAAAGTGACTTACAACGTCGCTCGAATGGTGCCTTACACAACGACCCGGAAAGTCGCTGTGAACTCTACTCGCTACGTGAAAACCACTGTAACTGCAATGAAACCAGTGACCGTAATGCGATCCATCCCAACCACTCGGACGGCTTATGTCTATCCATCCAGTGATGGATTTGGTGGCACTGCGACCGCACTGCTGCCCAGTGCCGATCCTTACATGTCTGCAGAAGCACCCCAGACAATTCACCAACGTTCTGCCGAGAACAAAAAGAAGTACGATGATTCGTTCAAAGCAAACGGAGACAAGTACGAGCGTGATCCTGCTTCCGATCCTCGCCGGTCGAGCCTGGACAACGATTCGTCCTTACGTCGCTCTTCTTACCAGGTACCACAGGAATCTACCGCCCCGGCATTCCCCCCCACACGCCGGGCTGGTTACGAACCTGATACTTCCGACAGACCACTGCCTTCGATCGTGCGTGCCAGCGGCTGGACACGCCGGGTCGCTCGTCCGGAGCAGACTGCTCCTGTAGCATCAGGCAGCGACATCTCTGTCGCACAGCGGACACCCTAACTCAAAGTTGGAAAGACATGAGCACTTTGAAGTGCATGGGCTCACTCGTCGAACTTCGTTCGACGAGTGTTTTTTTATGCGCCCAGCAGAAGTTCCTTTACTTCTGCTTCCCGACTTTGGCCCACGTATCACGTAGAGTGACGGTACGATTGAAGACGGGATTTCCTGGTGTCGAATCTTTTGTATCGACACAGAAATATCCCAGTCGTTCAAACTGGAAACGACTTCCCGGTTCAGCTTCTTTCAGCCCTGGTTCGAGCTTGCAACCTGACAGGACCTGCAAAGAGCGGGGATTCAGGTTCGACTTGTAGTCGACTCCTTCGGGCAGATCTTCCGGATCGGGCTGATCGAACAGGTGGTCATACAGTCTGACTTCTGCATCCAGGGCATGCGCTTCTGAGACCCAGTGAATCGTCGCTTTGACTTTCCGACCGTCAGGAGCATCGCCGCCCCTGGTTTCCGGATCGTAGGTGCAACGCAGTTCAACCACTTCACCATCGTCGTCTTTGATGACATCAGTGCAGGTCACAAAGTAGGCGTATCGCAGGCGGACCTCTTTACCCGGTGACAGGCGGAAGAACTTCTTCGGCGGGTCTTCCATAAAGTCGTCACGTTCGATGTAGATCACCTTCGAGAAGGGTACTTTGCGCGTCCCCGCACATTCATCATTCGGATTGTTAATCGCATCCAGTTCTTCAGACGTATCATCGGGATAATTGTCGATCACAACCCGCAAAGGTTTCAAGACTCCCATCACACGGGGGGCGACCTGATTCAGGTGATCCCGCATGCAGTTTTCCAGAACGACCTTATCGGTCATCGAGTTGTACTTGGTCACCCCGATCGTTTTACAGAACTCACGCAGCGCTTCGGGGGTAACGCCGCGACGCCGCATCCCGCAAATGGTGGGCATCCGGGGGTCATCCCATCCGGAAACGTATTTGCCCTGTACCAGTTCGAGCAGTTTGCGTTTGCTCATCACGGTATAGGTCATGTTGAGGCGGGCGAATTCGATCTGCTGTGGATGAAAGATTTCCAGTTCATCCAGGATCCAGTCATAAAGCGGACGGTGATCTTCGAACTCGAGCGTACAGATTGAATGTGTGATCTTCTCGATTGAATCCGAAATACAGTGCGTATAGTCGTACATCGGATAAATACACCATTTATCCCCGGTCCGATGATGGTGCACATGACGAACCCGGTAGATTACGGGATCCCGCATGTGAAAGTTAGGCGAAGCGAGATCAATTTTCGCACGGAGTACATACTCGCCTTCTTTGAACTCGCCGTTCTTCATCCGTTCGAACAGATCCAGGTTTTCTTCAACGGAGCGGGAACGTCCGGGACTGGGCTTGCCGGGCTCGGTCGCGGTCCCTCGATATTCGCGCATCTTATCAGCAGGCAGATCACAGGCGTAGGCCTTCCCCTTCTTGATCAGGGTGACTGCAAAATCATAAAGCTGATCGAAGTAATCAGAGGCGTAAAATTCGCGATCGTCCCAGTCGAAGCCGAGCCAGCGCACGTCTTCCTTGATCGAGTCGACGTATTCCACATCCTCTTTCTCAGGGTTCGTATCATCAAACCGCAGGTTGCATTTACCGCCCGGGTTTTCATTGGCGATTCCGAAGTTAAGACAAATCGACTTGGCATGCCCAATATGCAGGTAGCCGTTCGGCTCGGGGGGGAATCGCGTATGGACGCGACCATCGTGCTTGCCCGATTTGTTATCTTCCTGAATGATCGTACGAATAAAATCCGTTGACGTTTTTTCTTCGGGAGTTGACATCCCCTACTCCTTAAATGATTGCATCAATCACAGGACCAGCCTGTTACTATTTTCAGTTTTCGTCACTCTGAGCGAGCGCCATCGCCCGGTCGATGCGTCTGACACAACTCTCTTTTCCGAGAATCGACAGGCAGTCAAACATGCCGATCCCGGTTGCTTTTCCACTGACGGCGACCCGCAGGGCGTGAATAATCTGCCCCATGCCGATCCCTTCTGCTTCCACAAAATCGTGCAGCAGCTTATCCAATCCATCCGCACTGAAGTCTTCAGCTGCTGCCAGCTGGTTTTTGATTTTTTCCAGCAGTTCAACTGCCTGATCCGATTTCTGAATCCGTTTCTTGAACGCTTTGGAATCGTACTCCATTTGATCATCGGCGACAAAGAACTCATCGAAATCCAGAATATCGCTGGCAATCTTAAGACGGTCTTCCATACCGGTAATGACCTGACCAGTTTTTTGTTTTGTCGTCTCGTCGTCCGCATCCTCTACCAGCCCGGCTTTCACCAGAAAGGGACTGCACATCGCAACCTTTTCATCCAGCGACAGCTGATTCATCCAGTGTGACTGAAAGCTGAGCAGCTTATCCGGATCGAGTCCCGCCGCCGCCTTGACCACCCGGTCGAGTGTGAAGTTCTCTACAATCGTATCCAGGGACATGATCTCTGTTTTATCATCCAAAGACCAGCCGAGTCGGGCCAGTGCATTCAGGATTGCTTCCGGCAGGTAGCCGATCTTTTCGTAATACTCGACCATCACAGGATCCAACCCTTCCGCATTGGCCAGACCGATGCGGGGAAAGACCGCGTCTGCTTTGTCGAACATCTTTTTGAACTGGGGACTCTTACGATATTTGTCCAGTTTGCGTTTGCTGAGTTTCTCTTTTCCACCAGGTGCCGCGACGAACGGAATGTGTGCGAACTGAGGCAGTTCATAACCCAGCGCCTGGTAAATCAGCACCTGCACCGGCGTGTTGGAGAGATGCTCCTCGGCGCGAATCACATGCGTGATCTGCATCTGGGCATCATCGACCACCGTCGCCAGGTTATACAGGGGCGTACCATTGGCTCGCAGAATAACCGGGTCGGGCATCAGGCCGGCGTCGAACTCGACATGTCCACGAACTGCGTCATCAATCTGGATTTTCTGATCCCGGGGAACCAGCAGACGTACGACGGCAGGACGCCCTTCAGCGGCGAACTGTTCCTTCTGGCTGTCTGTCAGTTCCAGTGATCTGCGGATATTCAGATAGTTGCGTTTTTCACTCTGTGCGGCTTCCCGATCGGCCTGAATCTGTTCCGGGGTGTCGTAACAATAGTAAGCCTTTCCATCGGCCAGCAACTGATCGACGGCTGCCCGATACAGATCATTTCGCTCGGACTGGAAGTAAGGACCAAAGTCACCGCCGACTTCCGGACCTTCATCCCAGTTGAGGCCCAGCCACTTGAACGCCTGCAGAATCGGATCCAGGGCGGCTGCGATGTTGCGCTCCTGGTCGGTATCGTCAATTCGTAGAATAAACTGACCGCCGTTATGCCGGGCCCAGAGCCAGTTGAACAGGGCCGTACGCATCCCACCAATGTGCATATAACCGGTGGGACTGGGTGCAAAACGGGTTCGTACGGTACTCATAAACGGGCTCTTATTTCTCTATCAAACTGACGGGCTGACCGACGGGAATTCCAGCGTTCCCGCTGCTGGACAAGGACACAGCCGAAAGGTGGCAGGTAACAGTCCTGACCGGGTCCGGCTGATCATAAAACACCCACATGCATTCGACAAGTATATTCGAAGAGTCAACTTAGCGCAATTTCACGTTTTCTGGCGATTCCGGGTTCCTTGAACGGTCTTGACGGTACTTCCCCAGCGACCTAGCATTTCTGCATGAAACGCTTTCTGCTCTTCCTTTTATTGCTGCTGCTGATCCTGGGTGGGACCGCCGGGGGCCTGTATTGGTCCTCTGCCCAGGTACCGGAGTTCTACCAGGCGGCTCTTCAGCAACAGGTGGCCCCGGAAATCCGGCAGCAGGAAGCCAAGGATTTTGTCCAGCACTCGATGCAGATCGTGAATGACGTCCGCAACCAGGAACCACTCTGGTCGCAGGAGTTCAGCGAACAGGAAGTCAACGCCTGGCTGGCCGAAGAACTGCATCAGAAATACAACGAATGGGTGCCGGAAGGCATCACCGATCCGCGGGTCCACTTCGAACAGGACCAGGTCATCGTTGGCTTCCATCTGACCTTAAAAAAATGGTCTGGAATTATCAGCCTCAAATTCAAACCCTGGCTGATGAAAGAAAATCGCCTGGTACTCGAACTGGAACAGGCCCGGGCGGGTCTGCTGCCAATCCCCATTGATGAAGCGATTACCAAACTGATTCAGGAAGCCCGTGCCGAAGGCTGGCAGATTGAATGGAGCCAGATGAATGAGCATGACGTTTTGATCGTACATCTGGACCGCCAGGATTCCGATCTCCCCGACCTGACGGCTCTCAAAGTAGAACCGGGGCTGTTTCAAATCGCCGGTAAAGCAAACGACGCACAGAAGCAATGAGCGTGTGAGTCGTTACAGCATTAGAGTCTAAAAGAAAGCGGTATAGTTCAGAGTCCACCTGTTTTCGGAATCTTGTTTTTTCAAAGTGATCCGTCCTGCCAGTTCCTCACCGGTGAGCAATGCCACCAGCTGATCTTCGCTCCGTTCCAGCAGAGTGAAAGTCCCTCGATCCCAGCGGCTGACCTCCCCGCGGTCTCCTCTGACGGGTCCCTCATATTCCAGATAAACCAGCCGATGATCGGGCAACGCCTCCGCTGTCAAATCTAGTGACGTTTCATCCGATGCCGGGTCGATCTCTGGCGGCTGGGGCAGACGCCAGGTTTTGAGCACATCCCCTTCTTCCAGCATCAGATCCCAGTGCAGTTCGGGATGATCATGTCTCAAAATTACGTACTGCTGCATTATTTTTCACTTCCGGTCAGAGACTCTTTGATTAGCTGATCCCACGATGCAAAATATCGGGGGATGGAAAACTTCTCGCTTGCCTGAAGACTCATAAGAGCAAGCTCCTTTAGCGATTTTTCATCCGCCATGAGCGATCTCATCAGATCTTCGAGCGCGTGAATGGAAGTCAATTCACGTTGATTTTTCGTAGGTAAAAGTAACGCTTTTAGTTCACGCATGGAAAGATCAGCCAGACTTCCCTGACAGTCGAATCCGATGCAGGGTAACCCGCGCGACATTGCCTGCAACAGTGCATTGGGAAAACCTTCATAACGGGAAGGGAGCACAAACAGATCCCCCTGATCGAGGGCCAGTTCGGGATCGGCCACCCAGCCGGGCAGTTCGATCTGCGCCTGCAGACCCCGCTGATCAATCGTGGCCTGCAGTGTCTCACGCAGGGGGCCTTCTCCCAGAATGCGTAATTTCCAATCCGGAAAATCATCTGCCAGATTAGAAAAGGCATCGATCAACATATCAAAGCCTTTTTCATGAGAGAGCCGGCCCATGCCCAGTACCACATGTGAAGCAGGCCGCGCTTTGACAATCTCTTCCGTCACCTTGGGAATTCCCGCCGAGCGTGGCGCAGGCACTGCGTTCGGAATGACTTCGATGCGGGTCGCGGGGAGCCAGGGACGACAAAAGTCGGCCACCCCCTGCGTCTGCACCACGACGGCTGCTGCACGGGGATATGTTTTCTTACGCAGGAATGACCAGACGCGGCCCATTAGATGATAGCGCGGGTCCGAGCGTTCGGAGACAATCACGGGATAAGCTGCTTTCCCGGCTGCCAACAGCGTCAGCACGTTCATCCGGTCCGTCAGGCTGATGACCACATCGGGACTGGAACGGGCTATTTCAGCGCGAAGCTTCCGCACCCGTTGACGATTATTCACCACTGCCTGCAGGAGATTTCCCGATTCACGCATCAGTCCCAGCGCAATGCGGTGAACTTCCGGTGTGAGCTGAAAAGTATCGGTCTCTGCGGAATCGAGGGTCAGCAAAGTGACCTGATCTCCCTCTGCAGCCCAATGATTGGCCATCATCGCAGCCACCCCCTCTGCACCGCCCAGACTGAGCGAAGGAATCGTGATGGTGATCCGTCGAGACAATGCAGAATTCGCCTTTCATCTAAGGTGCTGGCAGACAGTAAGATACGTAAGAAAATGACAATGGAAATCAGCGTGCACTGCAGACTATCGCATCTCTTCAGTTGCGGCAAGCGGCACTTATGCTCCCAGTCCAGTCTACACAGAATTGATCTACACCTGATAGCCGATATCTGCTAAATTTCGGCTCCTCTCTGCCCCCCGAGGCTCTGCTTCGCAACGGCACTCTCCTTTCCCCCTTCGATTTCCCGTCATACGCAATACCACGGATGGTACTATGGCTTCCAAATCCAAAAAGAAAACTTCGTTCGTCAAATCCTGGAAATTACGTGGCCTGGCTTTACTGCTGATTGGTCTGCTCGGCGGTGGTGCTTTTCACTTCGACGTCGTCAAGCCCGCCCAGCTGACAAAGTGGGTCAAACAGATTATCTCAACCACGGCTTCCAGCTCCACACCGGCTGACTGGAATTCAACTGAGATTGATCTGCCCCGTTCGAACGACACGATTCGGATTGCCAGTTTCAATATTCAGGTCTTTGGCGTCAGTAAGATGTCAAAACCCCAGGTCCCCCAGATCCTGGCCCGAATCATTCAGCAATTCGATGTCGTGGCAGTTCAGGAAATCCGATCCAAGGATCTCTCCTTTCTGGATGAATTCCTGGCGATTCTGAATTCGGGAGAGCGGCGTTATGCTTATATCATTGGCGCGCCGCAGGGAAGAACCATCAGCAAAGAACAGTACGCCTACTTTTACGATACCGCCCGGGTCATGGTGAATCACAAATGGACGTACACCGTGATCGATAAATATGACAAACTGCATCGCCCTCCGTATGTAGCCCACTTCCAGACTCTGAGCCCATCCAGCGAAAATCCTTTTACTTTTACGCTGATCAACATTCACACCGATCCGGATGAAACCGACCAGGAACTGAATGTTCTCGACGATGTGTACCGGGTCGTCGCCAACGATGGCAGCCAGGAAGACGATGTAATCCTGCTGGGGGACCTGAATGTGGATGACCAGAACCTGGGCGAACTGGGACGGGTCGGAGACCTGATGTGGACCGTCTCGAAAACTCCCACCAACACCCGGCAGTCAAAGCAGTATGACAATATCCTGTTCAGCCAGCACCGCTCGCAGGAATTCACCGGCATTTCGGGCGTGTATGATTTCAAAACCCGCTTCAAACTCACGGAGGAAGAAGCACTGCTGGTCTCTGATCATCTCCCGGTCTGGGCCGAGTTCCAGATCACCGAAAAAGGGGGAATCCGTCAGGCTGGTGTTGAGGGTACGCAGCCTCGTTAAACGGAAGCAGCACGCTCCGCCGGTGCCTGCAGAGTTAACAGGCTGATCTCGGGGCGGCAGAACCAGCGCAACGGGTGTATGCCCGAAACGCCGCGACTGACGTGCAGGAGCGTTGAACCACGAAAAAAGGTTCCACTGGTATAGCGGGTTCCGTGCAGGCTGGGTGCAAAGATTGGACCGAGAGGCGGGATGCGAACCTGCCCCCCATGTGTGTGCCCCGAGAGCACCAGATCGTATCCCTGGCGGGCCGCCCAGTGATAATTGTCAGGCGTGTGACTGACTAACAGTGTAAAGTCGGACTCGACGTCGATGCCTGCGCCATCAGCGGACCGCTTTAAAGCAGGCAATCCCCCCATCCAGGGGGCTTCGGTTCCTGTCATATAAAGCGAATGTCCTGCGTGATGCAGGCACACCGGTTCGAGAGTCAAATCAACCCAGCCCAGTTCCGTCAATGACTGTCGAATCTGCTGACTGTCCTGATTCCAGTCATGATTTCCAAGAATGAAGAAACAACCCAGAGGTGCCTGCAGGGAACCCAGCGTCTCCTGCAGCCAGTCGAGACAGATCATTTCATCCAATAGATCGCCGGAAAAAATAATCAGATCGGGTTGGGCTTCCTGGCCGATATGGCAGAGCTCGATAAAGTATTCGCGTTTCAATGTGCCTGAATAATGCAAATCACTGAGATGCAGGATCTTCAAACCATCCCAGGATTGGGGCAGACGGGGCAGCTGAAATGTTTTCCGCGTGAATTCCACACTGAAGATTTCATTGAATGGTAGTCCCGCCAGGTAATGATAAGGCCCCTCACCGATCAGATCATCCTGCAGTCGCTCGCGCATCTGAATCAGTTCCGTTGACTGGGCTGTCTGTTGTCGGGGTGGCCGATAGAACTGATGGCGGACCGCGGAATACATCAGGCCTGCGAACCCCAGAGCACAGGGGATCAATAGGGGTTTCCACCAGCCAGGCAACTGACTCCATTCTCCTCCGGTCAAGACACCGGGATCTGAAAGTCCCACTGTGAAAAACAGGACTATCGGGAACAGGACGATGAGCAGTTCCAGCACGTGCCGCAGGCGTTTGAGATGAACCTCATGTATCTTCATCGCATGCGTGCGATTGATGACCGAAGTCCAGATCTCAGCATGTCCGATCGACAGCATCAGCAAGATCAGTCCATTAGTGATTACGTCCATGTTCCGTTCACTGTTCGTTCAAAGCGGGCCCCAAATTAAATACGAAAACGCAAGCGAATCATAGAGAATCGATACCGGAATGCAAATGCTTACGGAACAGCAATCCAGTGTTCCGGTGTGTTATGCGTGGTATAATTCACCGGCAACCGTTAATCTGCTGACTGGAATCTGAACAAGTTTTAATACTGGATGAATGGAAACGTGCCCCGATGGGATACCGCGGACTGCGTGAATGCGTCACTGACCTCGAACGGACGGGGCAACTGATTCGAATCGAGCAGGAAATCGATGCCAACCTGGAAGCAGCGGAAATCCAGCGCCGCGTTTACCAGGCAGGTGGACCTGCGGTTTACTTTGCAAATGTACGCGGCTGTCGTTTTCCAATGGTCAGCAATCTGTTTGGTACCATTGAGCGCACCCGCTATATTTTTCGCGATGCACTCCGCGCCGTAAATCATCTGGTCGAACTCAAGGTTGACCCCACCCAGTTCTGGAAACATCCCTGGCGGTATCGTGACGTTCCCTTTTCCTTGCTGCATATGCTGCCTCGCAGTTGTTCGCGGGGACCGATCATGCAGAACCGGATTCAACTTGAAGACCTGCCGCAACTCAAGAGCTGGCCCGATGACGGCGGCCCGTTTGTCACTCTGCCGCAGGTATATACGGAATCCCCACGTCGCGGCGGACTGATGAATTCCAACCTCGGCATGTACCGTATTCAACTGGCCGGGAATGACTATCAATCGAACCGTCAGATCGGCCTGCATTACCAGATTCATCGCAGCATCGGTGTGCATCATGCGGAGGCGATTGAAAAAGGTGAGCCCCTCAAAGTAAATGTGTTTGTCGGCGGTGCTCCTGCCATGACTCTCTCTGCTGTCATGCCTTTACCGGAAGGACTCTCCGAGCTCACCTTTGCCGGCGCCCTGAGTAAACGGGCGATTCGCATGGTCCGTAATCCGGGGGGGCTACCGATTTACGCAGACGCTGATTTCTGTATTTCCGGCTGGGTCGATCCCGAACAACTACTGCCCGAAGGTCCGTTTGGAGACCATTTGGGTTACTATAGTCTTAAGCATCCTTTTCCGGTGATGAATGTAGAAGCGGTCTATCATCGTAATGACGCGATCTGGCCTTTCACTGTGGTGGGTCGTCCTCCCCAGGAAGATACCGCCTTTGGTGCGATCATTCATGAAATCACAGGTCCGGCAATACCCTCGGTGATTCCGGGTGTGCATCAGGTACACGCTGTAGATGCGGCCGGCGTGCATCCCCTGTTACTTGCGGTCGGCAGCGAACGCTATACCCCCTACGATCAACAGCGCAAACCCCAGGAAATTTTGACGAATGCCAATGCGATCCTGGGACAGGGGCAATTGAGCCTGGCGAAATACCTGATGATAGTCGCCCGCGAAGACAATCCGGAACTGGATGCGGAAGAGATTGACGACTTCCTCTCACATCTGCTTGAGCGGATTGACTGGCGGAGGGATCTGCATTTCCAGACCTGCACGACGATCGACACGCTCGATTATTCCGGCACCGGCTTTAACATGGGCTCTAAGGTCGTCATGGCTGCGGCAGGACCTGTGACTCGTGAACTGGCTACCGAAATTCCCAGTGACTTCTCCCTGCCGGACGGGTTTACCGCACCGCGTCTGTGTCATCCCGGAATCCTGGCGGTTCATGCCCCCCGTTTTGTAGAAGGGAATCAGGACCTGCGACAGTTCTGTGCAGCTCTGGATGCCTCTCATCCGTTGAATCGCTTCCCGCTGGTCGTACTTGTCGATGACAGCGATTTCACTGCAGCCAGTCTGAATAATTTCCTGTGGACCGTCTTCACCCGCTCCAATCCGGCATCCGACATTGATGGGATCGACGCCTTCACCGAGCAGAAGCACTGGGGGTGTCGAGGTGCTCTCGTCATTGATGCCCGCATTAAACCGCATCATGCCCCTCCCCTGATCGAAGATCCCGAGATCACCCGGCGCGTCGATCAGTTGGGAGCGCCCGGCGGTCCGCTGCACGGAATCATCTAAACGTTTCCGGAAAAATTGCTTTGGGAATCGGAAACGGTTTCGACAGGAACACAGGCGAACGTTTACAATTTCTGATCAGTCCTTTGATTCACCAGTTTCCTGCACCGGAGTGAACCAGTTCCATGATGTACCCGAACCATATTCTGCGCGCCAGCCTGGCAGCCCTTGTTTCCGTTCTCCTGTTCTCGGTTCCCGTCCAGGGACAAAAACAGCAAAAGAAACAAAAGCCCTTCCAATGGGTGAATGAACTCAAACAGGAATATCAGGGAGTGACGCATGCCACGTTTCGCAGCCCGTCAATGAATGTGGATGTCGGCTACTGTATCTACCTGCCTCCTCAGTACCGGAATGCCGAAAATAAAACGAAACGTTTTCCCGTAGTCTACTATCTGCACGGCGGGCGTCCCGGCAGCGAAACCAAAAGCGTGAAACTGGCTCAGTATATCGATAAGCAAATCTCTGCAGGCAAGGTCGATCCCATGATCTATGTCTTCGTTAACGGAGGACCGGTGAGTCATTACAACCTGCCGGACCGTAAGCACGCCATGGGGGCAGACGTCTTCGTCAAAGAACTGATTCCGCATATCGATGCCACTTATCGCACTATTGCCGATCGCAAAGGCCGTGCGATTGAAGGATTTTCCCAGGGAGGCCGGGGAACGACACGTATCATGTTCAAACATCCGGAACTCTTCTGTTCCGCGGCACCGGGCGGTGCTGGCCAGGCGACGGAAAAACGGATCTCAGAGAACAATGGGCGCGAAAGTGAAAACCTGGTCTTTGTCCCGGGGGATAACACTTATGATCTGGCCCGTAAATATGCGAAGGATCCTCAGCCCCCCCTGCGTATTTTGATTCACGTTGGTACAAAGGGCTTCAACTATGAGAATAATCTCGCCTACATGGAATTTCTGAAATCGCTCAAGATCCCTTTCGAGACATTGATTGTCCCTGACGTTCCTCACAGTGCGCAGCAGATCTATCAGAAGGAAGGTCTGAAACTGATGCAGTTCCATGCGGAGAATTTTCGTCAGGCAGCGCAACAGAAGTCTTGAACGGGAACTGGCTGCAGCCAGATTTCAAGACCGCGGCAGGCGTTTGAGCAGGCGGCGGGCCTTACTTTTCCAGCGGACAAATTTCCGTGCGATACCGCGGGGACTGGCATTAATATCCAGCAGCATACCCTGCAGTGTCTTGCGGGCGGCCTGATGATCGCCGGCTTCTGCTTCGAGTGTAGCCAGCAGATAAAGTGCCTCAGGCTGACGCCAGCGTTTGGCATGACGGGCCAGTTCCTCACGTGCCTGCTCTGCAGAGTCCAGCTCACAAACAGTTTTACAGTACATGAGCGAGACATCGCCGAACTTGTATTCGGGGTCCGCTTCCAGAATCTGCTTGCAGCGCTGCTGGGCTGTTTCGAAGTCTTTGAACTTCATCTCGATTTGTGCTGCGCCCCACAAGGCCTGCAGGTTATCGGGTTCTTTCGCGAGTGCCTGTTGATAGGCTTCCAGACTTTTCTGATTGACGCCGGCGTCTTTCAGAGCGTCCCCCCAGCGGACAAACTGGTACGGATTCCCAATCTGCATGGCAGCCGTTTCCAGTTCATTCAGCCGTCGTTGCCGAAAAAAAGGCCGGGCAAATTCAGGCAGCTGAAACTGATTTGAAGGTAACCAGCGCAGGAAGAAATAGATCAGGGCGCCAAAAGGGGGGAAGAACAGGATCACCCAGAACCACAAGAACCGATCCGGATCTTTGCGCAGACAGTCGATCAGCATCCAGATCCAGAACACCATTACAACGATGCCAATCACGCTCTCCATGAATGACCAGAGAGGCGAAGGAGTTCCATACAAAGCCGGATCATTTAGATAGGGATCCGGCGGAGGTGTTGATACAGGTTCTTGTTGGGCAAACATCGGCACGCTTTATTTTAAGTTCGATCTTAGGAATCCAGCTTATTGCAGCCCCGGTACATCTCCGAGCCAGGAGGTATAATACATCGCCCGGGGTACGGTGGATTCGAGCAGCGCCTGTTTACGGTTTTCCACCTGCCCCGCTTCAGCAGTGCTGAGCAGAATATCTGCCAGCGAAGCCGGATGCGTGTATCGTATCACACGAACTTTCTCGAGTCCCGTTTTTTTCTGCAAATGGGCAATCGCATCTTCCTGATAGCCGATTTCATCGATCAAGCCATTCGCTTTGGCATCGGTGGCGGTGTAAATCTGCCCGGTCGCCAGTTTCTTGACCTGCTCATAATCCAGATCTTTGCGGTTGTCGGCAATGATGTTGATGAATCGCTGATACGACTCATCCAGGATATGGTCCCAGACATCTCGTTCCCGTTTGGTCATGTTCCGGAACGGATTCAACGCATCTTTGAACTCTCCTGTTTTCAGCGGATCGGAAACGATGCCGACCTTATCTGCCAGGCCACTCAAATCGAAGCGGGGAATGATCACTCCTAAAGATCCCGTCCAGGTGGTCGGCTCGGCGAAAATCACTCCGTCGGTCCCAGCCCCCATGGAGACATAGTATCCCCCTGAAGCTGCCATCCGTTTCATCGAAACCGCAATCGGCTTCTTTTCGCGCAGTTCGACCAGGCGATGATAAATCTGATGGCTGTCTGCGACCAAACCGCCGGGGCTGTCGACTTCAAGCAGCACGGCTTTGACCTGGTCATCTTTGTCAGCCTGCTCGATTGCTCTGAGAATCCGTTCCGTGAACGGCGGCATGATCGTTCCTGAAATGGTTACGATGGCGATTTTCTGCTCAGCGAACTGATCGCCACTCTCAAACTGCTCAGAGGGTCCATCGCTGGAGGCGAAGAACTCCTGGTACATGGCGTAGAAACCCAGGTTAAACAGGACAGACACCAGTAACAGCAGCAACAGAATCCGAGCCAGCCAGTTCCTGCGGGGAGGTTTAGGCGGTGGTGGAGGCCCCTGATGCAGATCGGATTCCGGCCGGGGAGCCTCTCCTGCGGGCTTTGGGTCTGTCATTTGATCTAACTCCTTGATTTCATGTGGTTTGCTGTCGACACACAGAACAAAGTCCTCGCTGAATTACTCTGAATTCAGGCGAAAATCACTGAATCGCCCCACTGTCAAAATAGCAAACCTGCAGACCATAGCAAGACTGCAATGAGCTTGTCGATAAAAACGGTCATCCGGGTTGTCGCGAAGATCCCGCCAGAATCTGATTCTACAATCGCCATAGGCATCAAAACCGGAGCAGCTTAACGACGATAGAAACACGCAGCAGGGATTATTCTGCATGATTGTGTCGATTATGCGGAACCAACCATTTGAAAGCAATATTCCGATTAATGAAGTCTTGTCGATTCAGGAATTCATTCAACCGGGAACTTTATTGAACACCCGCCAGCGACCTTAGTCGCCCCGGAGTTCAAAACTCAGGAACCAGGAGATTTCAGGAGATGAAAGCAGGAACTCGCTTCTCCGCTCGCGTATTGATTTTCAGCGCGATTTCTGGCTTAGTGCTGACGAATTCGAATTTACTGACTGCGGACGACACCGCCGTTCAGATCAATTCTTTTAAGCCGCGCAGCACCAGAACAGAGCGGAACCCACAGAATACACTCAAGAATGCGATTCAACGTGAAATGCACTCTGCACGTCACGTGAGCGAGCCACGGGTTCGTTTTCCGCAGAAGAACACTAAAATTCAGCAGGTGAATCACCAGCCTGGTGAAATTCAACAGGTCGGATTCACTTTGGATCCTCGTTCGCTATTCCAGAAAAAGAGTAGCAGCAAGGAACAGCAGAAGCCCGAACAGAAACGACAGATCGTTGTGCCTGGCAGCGGACAACCCTCCGCTCCTCAGTACAAGACAGCTGTTCCACAGGCCACAGCCAAGCCGGGACAGAGTGAGATCCAGCGTCAGTTGGAAGCTTTGTACCGTCGTGATGGTCGACAGATGCCTCCGATGTCGGTGCAGTCTCTTCCCAAAACCGCAAACGGTGGATCTGCTGCAGGTCGGGGAACTGTCAATCAGCAGCCTGCAGCTCAGGCTCAGAGCACACCAGCTCAATCGGCTCCAGCTCAGACACCTGCCACTCCTCGGAACGTAGTCGTAATGCCTCAACAGCAGGTACCACCGGCTCCCGAAGAGCGGAAATGGTATGACAAGTTTCTGCCTGGCAAAACCAAGCAGACTCCCAAACGACTGCCTCAATCGAATCAGGTTGTTAAAAAAGCACCCGTCGATTCACCGGCTGTCGAAGAAGTTCAAACCTCAGCAGCTCCTGAGCTGCCTCCCGCACCGGCTCCTGAGTCTGTCGTAACCACACCGACTGCAGACGATGAAGCGAAGTTCACGAAATCCATGGTTCCTTCACAGGAAGAACTGGATGAAGAAGCTCGCGAAGAGCTGGAAGAAGCAGCTGAGGAAGCAGCCGAACGCCTGGAAGAGCAGAAAATCGCTGCTGAAAAGGCAGAAAAGATGCTGAAAGAAAAAGCCGCTGAACTGCCTCTCATCGTTGAAGAGAAAACAGTAGAAGTTGTAGAAGAAAAAGTTGCTAAAAA
Source organism: Gimesia chilikensis (assembly GCF_008329715.1). Lineage (GTDB taxonomy): Bacteria > Planctomycetota > Planctomycetia > Planctomycetales > Planctomycetaceae > Gimesia > Gimesia chilikensis. Next base: position 435,436 of record NZ_VTSR01000009.1, read on the forward strand.
CCCGGAAGATGATTTCAACAATCTGTTTCCCGAAATGTCGGAAGAAGAAGCAGACGGTATGAAGAAGCCGGTTGAGAAAACTTCTACACCACAGACCCCATTCAGTGGTCTTGTTCTGGAAGAAAACAATAAAGAAGTGGCTCCGGAAAAGGCTGAAACCAAGACCGAGCCTGTGATGGAGAAAGCAGCTGAAGTGGCCCAGGAAACACCAGCTAAAGAGGTGAATCCCTTCGAACCACAACCACAGCCTGCTGCTCCGGAAACGAAAACTGAAGAGAAGAACCCGTTTGCAGTGCCTGCTCCCCAGATCGCAGAGAGTGAAAAAGCAGCACAGCCGAAGACTCCTCAGGTAGAAGACAATCCCTTTAAAGCAGAACCAGAACCCAAACTGGAAACGCCTGCTCCGCAACCTGAAAAACAGGTCGCCAAGACTGAGCAGGACAGCACTGTGGAAAAGAAAATGGCTATGATCGCCAGCCGGGGAAATATCAAAGGGTTGAAAGGCTTCTGTCCGGTCGCCCTGCGAGACAACCGACTGCTCGTCGATGCCCGTCCGGAATTCAGTTCCTCGTACAAATCCATGAACTATCAGTTCGCCTCACTCGAGAACAAACTGAAGTTCGACCGGGAGCCTGCTAAATACGCACCGGCTGCCGGCGGAAGTGACATTGTTCTCCTGGTTGACAATCAGGATGACAAAGAGGGAACACTGGATTTTGCATCCTGGTACAAGGGCCGACTCTACCTCTTCAGTAGCCAGAAGAATATGGATGTGTTTATGAAAACACCAGCCCTGTATGTTGGTGTCGAATAAAAAGTGAGCTTTGTTCCTGCTGCTCCTGGTAAGCCTCCGATAATCTTTCCGATTATCGGGGGCTTTCTTTGTTGAGCGGCCAGACAATTCAGCGGGCCGCCCGTCCGGAAAACCAGCGGGACGCGATCAGTGCTTCGCCGGCGATCAGCAGCTTCCTCCAGCGGGGAAGCCCGGCCCGGGTGGTATAGACCTGATAATCCAGTCTCTCAATCTCGTTGAGAATGCCGCCGTAGATCTGATGCATGGCTTTGAGAATGCGTCGTCCCTCGGGTGAAATGTATTCAAACAGCCGTTCTGAATTCTGATAATAGACGCGGGCCCGATCCACCTCGAACTGCATCAGCTCGCGAAAGCGCTGGTCATACACACGGGCCTGAATATCAGACTGACGGTAATCGAAGCGGTGCAGATCTTCCTGAGGCAGATAGACACGCCCCAGGTCAGCATCTTCCGCCAGGTCTCTGAGAATATTGGTCAACTGAAATGCCAGACCACATTCGATGCTGGCTTCCACTGCACGATCATCGTGAAATCCCCAGATGTGAATGCAGCACAAGCCGACGACTCCCGCCACGTGATAACAGTAATCTGCCAGATCATCAAAGGTCTGGAAAGTAACGGGCTTCAGATCGGATTCCACGCCTGTGATCACATCAAAAAAATAGTGGACGGGAATCTCATACCGCTGGATCATGTCGACGACAGCCGGCAGGCAGGGATGAAACTCCTCACTCTGATCCAGTGGCTGCTGATCCAATGCACGCTGTAATTCTTGACGCCAGCGTATCAGGGCGGCTCCTCGTTCTTCAAGCGAGAGTTCCGGACTGTCGCCGAGATCATCGACCAACCGCATGTAAGCATACAAGACACACATCGCCCGGAACTGTTCTTTGCGAAGTGCCAGAAACGAGTAATAGAAATTCCCCGCGGTCTGTTTTGCCAGTTGCTGGCAGTAGGCATAGGAATTTTCCAGGTTAGTCGTCATGACGCCTCGGCGACCGCTATCTTGATTTCAGGGAGTTCAGGGTGGAATCGACATCATAACCGCCGCCCCGTCAAATTCAAATCGGCGACGCCCCGGTGCATGTCGCTGTGATACACCGGAAATCCAAAGGTTCGGATTGTCAGCCGGAGAAACGGAAAACGGGGAAAATCAGCAGCCATCCCCGAGTCCGGTTCTCAGTCTTTTCCAAAAGAAATCGACTTGATTTTGCCGTAGCCCTGCGAAAAATAGACAAACAGAGCCCAAGGCCCCCTCTTACTCCCGAGCGTCCGCCCTATAGCTTCTGTTCAGTTATTTATACACAAAGTGATGCACACAGAAAGTTAATGCAATTTACTTGCAATTAACATTGACTTCTGCAAAACATTTGCAACAATGATCGTATTGTTTCATCAAGTGTTATCTTTATATTACGCTCTGGAGTCCTCACATGCGAAAAGCCAGTAATACCCGCCGCGGCTTTACCTTGATTGAACTGCTGGTGGTGATCGCCATTATTGCCATCCTGATCGCCCTGCTCCTCCCTGCTGTGCAACAGGCCCGCGAAGCGGCCCGCCGCAGCCAATGTAAGAATAATCTCAAGCAGATCGGTCTGGCCCTGCATAATTATCACGAAACCCATGGACTGTTCCCTTCCGGCTGGATTGGAGTTCAGCCCGGTGTGGGTCCCAATGTCGAATACGGCAGCGGCTGGGGCTGGGGAACAATGATCCTGCCTTATCTCGATCAAAGCCCGCTGTATAACCAGATCAACTTTAATCTGGCGATTAACGATCCTGCTCAAACTCCCGGCATCATTGATGTCTCCCTATCGGTTTATCGCTGCCCCTCTGATCCCTCCTCACAAACTTTCGAACTGGAGGAAGAAGGCAGTCCCGGGACCGTGCTCGCGACACTCGCCACCGGAAACTACGTCGGTGTCTTCGGTGATGAGGAGCTCGACAGCTGCGACTCTGTTCCCGCTGGTTCCACCTGTAAAAGCACAGGCGTGTTCTATCAGAACAGCAATACCCGTTTCCGCGACATCACTGACGGTACCTCACAGACCGTTTTTGTGGGCGAACGCAAAACGAATGCAGACCTGGGCTGGCACTCCACCTGGGTGGGCGTCGTACCCGAGGGTGAAGAGACCTTTGCCCGTCCGCTGGGAGCCACCGACCATCCCCCGAATGATCCTGCTGCCCACTTTGACGATTTCAGCAGCCATCATACAGGCGGAGCCCAGTTCCTGTTTGGAGACGGCCGCGTACGCTTCATCTCAGAAAATATTGATGAAGGCGTCTATCGATCACTCTCCAGCATCCGCGGCGGTGAGATCACCAACTTCGAATAAAACTTATTGAAACCATACATGACAGTGTGCGAACTGAACGGTCTGACAGGATTTTCCCTGTCAGACCGTTTTTTATTTTGATGATCAAGCCAGTCTCCTTTGCAGTGAACGTGTCTCCCGACTACCCTTGAGAAGTCAGATTCAGACTATGAGCCAAGACTTCTCCCCGGGAGGATTGCATGATGCGACTGCTTCGAACCCCGCTTGTGTGCACTCTGATCCTGCTGTTCTGTTGGTGGAGCAGCCCCGCGAATGCGGATCTGGCCCTGCTGCAGATTCCGGAGAAACCAGATCCCGCTGCATCAGAGAAAGCGGACCTCTGCCAGATCGCATTCAAGCTTACCGAAACTCAGTCAGGCCAGCAGCAAGTCGTACCGGGCATGCTGCGAATTCGGGACACCCAGGGAAAATTGATTCCGCTTCCGGAACTGCTGAATCGGGGAACCGGAGTGAACTCCCGCCCGGAATCTGAACGAGCCGGGATTCACAGCTGGTTCGTGATCCCCGGCGAAGTTCAGTTATCCGTCCCTCGTTCCCGACTGACGCTGGAAGCCTTTTCCGGTCTCGCCACAGAACTCACTCGAACAGAAATCGATCTCACGGGGAAGTCATCCGCGGAAATCACTCTCAAATTGAAACGATTCGCAGATCTCTCACCGGAATGGAAAACGGCCAACACCCATCTGCACCTGATGAAGCTCAGCCGCGAGGAGTGTGACCGCTATCTACAGCAGATCCCCGCTGCGGATCGACTGGACCTCGTATTCGTCTCCTATCTGGAACGCGCGATTGCCGACAAGACCTATATTACGAATCGCTACTCCAAGCAGGATCTGCAGGCATTATCCCGATCGGCCGGAGTGCAGTTTGGCTGGGGAGAGGAGCATCGTCATAACAGCACCGGTTACGACGAGGGATACGGACACGTGATGCTGCTCGATATCCAGCGGTTGATTCAGCCCGTGAGTATTGGTCCCGGGATTATGAAACAGGGGACGGACGGCATTCCGCTGGCACGGGGAATTCGCTCGGCACTGGCTGACCAGGCGACCGTTGTCTGGTGCCATAATGCCTGGGGGCTGGAATCGACGCCGAATTTCCTGGCAGGCCGCGTGCATGCTCTCAACATCTTTGATGGAGGGACACGCAGTACCTACGAAGACAGCTTCTATCGCTATCTGAACGCAGGCTGTCAGGTTCCTTTTTCCACCGGCACCGACTGGTTCCAATATGATTTCTCGCGCGTCTATGCTCGCCTGCAGCAGCCGCTCACTCCGGCCTCGTGGCTGGAGAGCCTGAGGTCAGGGCGAACCTTCATTACCAATGGTCCCCTGCTCGATCTGCATATCAACGGGAAATCGGTCGGCGATCAGCTTGAACTCTCACCGGGACAGAATCGCGTGACAATTCAGGCCACGGGACGGGGACGGCTTGATTTCCAGAAACTGGAACTGATTCACAACGGCAAAGTCATCCAGACCGAGAGTACAAAACCCGTCGGAAAACACTTCGAGGCACACTTCGACTTGAATCTGGAAATTGACGAACCGGGGTGGATCGCGGTTCGTACTCCTTCCCCTTCAGTTCCCCAGGATCCCCAGCGACAACAACAGACGCCCCTCAATGAATATGGGCGTGAGCTGTTTGCCCATACCAGCCCGATTTATCTGAAATGGAACGGACAAGCATACTTTGATCTGACACAGGCCAGAGCGTTTCTGACAGAGATGCAGCAGAACCGGAAAAAAATCGCCAGTCAGTTTCTTTTCGCTGATCCGCAGGAACGGGCGGCTGTGCTGGATGTGTATTCGGACGCCATCGAGGTACTGCAAAACAGACTCAATTCCCCCTAAACTCATCCCCAACATCGCTTGAGCCAGCCAGCTGTTTTTTTTAGAATAGGCAATCTGGCAGGAATCGTACTCTCACCTGCTGCTTCAGCTTTAGAAAGTGTTTTAGATATGAATCGATTCAATCTCGCTCTGGCGATGATCATTACCGTGGCTCACAGTTCCCAGGTTTTTGCACATCCGGGCCATGGCACCAGCCAGCCTGCCAATCCGCATGGCATTCTGCATTACCTCACAGAGCCGGTTCACCTGGTCCCCTTTGCAGCGATCGCCCTGTTCGCCGCCACTGTGGTGATTGGTAAAAAAGTAGTGCAGCGTTCACGCATCCAGAAGCAGAAGGCTGTTCGCTCTACTGACCTCTCTAAGTAAGTCAGATCGATTCTGCTTTACTGGGCCGCTTCCTGCGCCCGCTTGATATAACTCTGAATGGCCCGCTGATAGGTTTCTTCGGCGGCGGGCCGTTCGCGATCTGCGATTTTCTGATGACGGTTCTTCCAGAGTAATTTGATTGTCTCCGCACACCAGAGTGCACTTTCCCGTGAAGCGCGAATCGGACGTTGATCCACAATTACATTCACCGGATTGGTATGCAACTGCGGAAACTGACGCAAAGCAATCCAGCTACTCTGTAACACGGGAACCGTGAACTTCAGGTCATGCACCTGACCATCCGCGGGAACTTTCTTTCGCGCGACCACCTCGCCGTTCCTCACGATCTCTACCAGCCGCTCGCCCCCGGTGACGTATTCCGAATTACGCGGTGCGTGCAGGACACGCGTGTCTCCCACAGCCCGTTTTCCTTCGGGGGGATCCAGCAGACCATAGGCGACCGCTCGAGGAGTCTCTGCGGCAAACGCGACCTTCGCAGTAATCTCTACCTGCCCCGGTTCTTTGAGCTGGACATCCTCAAAGCCGGGGGACTGGCCACCGACCTGAAATTCCAGTGCGTGCGCGTAGCCGTCTGAAACATAGGATCGCCCCTGTTGAATTCCCCGACACCACTCCGGGAAATCGACTTCGTCGACATCCCCCAGATTTACGTAGACGCGCCCCTGACCGACCCGACGACTGCTCATACAGGGAAAGTCGGTTTCTCCGCTGACTTTGAGGGGATAGCCACAATTCAAAATGTGGTACCAGGTATTCCACTCCGGAATCCGTTCGGTATCCATGGCACTCACAAAATCGCAGACACCTTCGGCGGTGCTGACACAGATCTCCATGGCACCTCCGCCGTTCATCTCGGGTACTGCCAGGTTCGGTAATTCATCAGCAGCCTGTTCCAGTGCGCGTGTCAGTTCCTGTTCATTGAGTTGGCCATCACCGTCTTCGTCAATGGATGCGAACGTTTTCGGTAACAGGCCCTGGCTGGCTTCTTCTGCGTTGATCGATTCAGACTGATCACGATCCAGTTCATTGATCATTCTGATCGCCGCCTGGGGTGGATTGACCCGCAGGGCCGAATGGGGGTAGCCGGTAACGCCCCCCTGCTCCTTACACCATCTTAAGACAGGCACTGTCCAGCTGGGCCAGCCTTTGACCGTTCCCAGGGTGCCGGGATAGGTCTGATTCTGCAGATTCAAGAGACAGACATGTCCCAGGGCGGCCGATCCGAAGCCGCTGATCTCCAGGTCGTATTTCAAAATCGTCAATGGTTCACTGACGCGGTCGGCTGAGGATGAAAAAAACTGTCTTTGCACATCAAAGCAGGGCCCCCAGGTCAGCACGCAGCCGACGTTCAGCCCTTCTCCTTTGACCTGCTTGAACATATCCAGCGGAGTGACACCCTTGGTCGGATTATCGTAGTGGGCACAACCAGCTGCGTGAATATGATGATCCCCGGAATAGAATCCATAATCGCGCGGATTCAACCAGCGCTGCAGATTGACTTCTACGGTCTGCGGTTCTGAGGCAGAAACAGAAATCTTTCGAGTCAGTCGCTGGTATTCGGGACCGCGGCTATATTCCATTTCCAGTTCACCGGCTGGCAAGAGAACGGTTTCGCCGTCCTGTCGATAAATCTGTGGCTGAAAAAAGAAATCGGGAGCCAGCCGTTTGGCCTGCAGTGGGTAAACCCGCTTCTGTTGATCGCGGAACTGCAGTCGCGCCGCAGTCGGTTTGCCATCGAAATCCCGGATCGCGAGTTGTACGGGAATCGCCTTTTTCACGGTAAACAAAATCGGTACTTCCCCACGAAACCCGATATCCTGAGTGCCGGCCCCGACATCAAAGCCGAGGGTTGCTTCCCGTTTGCCCGATTCATGGCAATAAATCAAAGCGAGTACATATTCGCATTCCAGCCCACTCAGACGAACCGTCATAGGACTGGCCTGGAACAGTTCAACTTCCAGAAAGCGATCTGAGGCGGATTGTTTATTCTCGTTCTGATTGAGTTCGGTTTGCGCCTGCCGTTTCAGGCTGTTAAGCGCAGCTCCCGAATAGACGGCACCTGCCTGCGGACTGGAAATCTGCAACTGACGGGTCACCGTACTCTGATTGATCACCTTGATCAGAAAAGGCGTAAAGCCCCCCTGCTGGAGAACTGCTTGTGCAGGCCCCCGGGCGACTTTGGTTCGGACTTCGGGATTCAGCGAGACCACACACAGGACTTCGGGATCGAGTAGTTTCTGAATCTGTCGTGCATCGCGCTGTTCGCTGGCGGCAGTCAGTTTTTGCACCAGATCGTCAGACAGCGGGGCTCCCAGATAATCCAGGGCAGAGATCAATCGTTTAACATTGGCCCCCAGCGGCTGACCTTCGACATCAACCACCTCCACGGATTCGGCTGCCAGCAGGTAATTCTTGCCTGGTACAACCAGCAACAAAACAGTCAGCAGCGCAGCAGGCAGCAATCGCAAAACCATGATGGCCCTTTCTCAAGTTTGAAAGTCCGCTCTCGAAGCTTATTCGACTGAGAATTTATGGATGGTCGTCTGCTCGTAGACTTCACCCGGTTTGAGGATCGTATTGGGAAACTCAGGCTGATTCGGAGAGTTCGGGAAATGCTGTGCTTCCAGACAGAAACCGCCATGCTTGGGAAAGCCGCCGCTAGCCGGAGTGCCATCCAGAAAATTCCCGGTGTAAAACTGCACGCCCGGTTCTGTCGTATAGACTTCCATCACGCGTCCCGATACCGGATCTTTTGCCCGAGCGGTCAGAGCAGGCTGTTTTTCCGCCGGATTGACAACCCAGCAATGATCATAGCCACCCTCGACCTGGTCAATGCGTTCGCCGATCTTGTGAGTGGAAGTAAAGTCCATCGGCGTCCCTTTGACCGGAGCCAGTTCACCAGTAGGTATCGCTTCGTCTGATACCGGGAGATATTTGTCACAGTTTAACAACAGTTCGTGATCCAGAACCGTTCCGTCCCCGGCTCCCGACAGATTCCAGTAGCAGTGATTGGTTACATTAATAGGAGTCGCTTTGTCTGTCGTCGCCGTGTAGTCGATCTTGAGCTCATTTTCGTTGTTGAGGGTATAGACGACTTTCAAAGTCAGTTTGCCCGGATACCCCTCTTCACCATCCGGACTGACCAGGCTCAGGCGAACGCCTACCGCGTCTTTGTCGGAAAATTTTTCTGCCGCCCAGACCTTTTTATCGAATCCAGATTCGCCACCGTGCAGGTGACTGGGTGGATTGTTCTGGGCGAGCTGATATGTTTTGCCATCCAGTTCGAATTTGCCGTCTTTAATCCGGTTCGCATAACGGCCACAGATGGCGCCGAAGTAAGGACCTTTCTTTTCATATCCGGCCAGGGAATCAAAGCCAAGTGTGATGTTTTCCGTTTTACCGTCCCGGTCCGGCAGATAGATGGCGGTCACAATCGCACCAAGGTTGATGATGCTGACACTCGTCCCTTTATTATTGGAGAGCAGAAACTGGGTAATATCCTGACCGTCAGCGGTGGTCCCATATGGTTCACTTTGTACGGCCAGCTGAAATTCACTTCCGGCATTCATTTCGGCATCCTTAGTTTGTTCTTGATCTACAGCAGTTTGAGAAGGGTCAGCGGGCGGAGTTTTCTCCCCGGCACAACCTGCCAGCAGAATCAGGGCACTCAACAGTCCGCTGCAGCATTTCCATCGATTCATCACTGTGTTCTCTCCTCAGACCCGGTTATCTGGACCAGTTTAATCCTGCTCAATTACTCCAGACCAGAATAACAAATCCATGCGTAAATGTAATGCAGAATGAGGATTTGTTCGTCTGGTCCCTGACTGACTGAATCGGGTTCAGATGAATGAAGGGCGACTCGCAAAGGAGAGTCAGCAGCACACCAGTTGGTGCCAGCCTGTCAGGCCTGATCCTTCCTTTTCAGAGGGGCCTCGGACCTGGGATGTCCTGGAGAAAAAATATTGTTGATTCCCGCTCAATCGACAGCGGAATTTTAAAGGATGTTACGTAATGGCAACTGGACACTAAAATTAGGTTAATAATTCAAGACACTAGAGTTAACGGACACTATAACCCAATATTATTTAATAACTTAGGGAATAATCCCCTGAAAGATCTGATTCCTCCCCAAAATAGGGATTTGACAGGTATAATTAAAGACAGGCGCGTTGTTCTGGGAAAACTTTGGATTCCGTTACAAAATCTTTAGTAAATTCCATCAATCCTCCTCCCTCTGACGTAATAAGAACAAAGCGTGTCATTTAACGCGGAGAGGGGAGGTAGACATGCAGTTACAAATGGTCGATAAGAAAATAGAGCAACGAGAATCTCTGGCTTCGGGCGGTGTCATCAGTGACGCACGCCTCGTAGAAGCTGCTCGTAAAGGCGACGACAGCGCATTCGGCGAACTGGTCCTGCGCTATGAACGCCGACTGATTCGTGTACTGATTCAGTTTGTCAAAAGCCCCGAGTTGGCTGAAGATCTGGCTCAAGATACGTTTCTGAAGAGCTACGAGCGGCTTGATCAGTTCGATACATCCAGGAGATTTGGTCCCTGGTTGTTCCGGATTGGAGTCAATCAGGCATTGGACTATCTGCGTAAACAAAAACGGAGAGGCTGGTGGTTGTTATTCAGTGACAGCCCCTCAGATACTCCGTTCGATCCTTCTGTTCCTGACCCCAGGAACAAGATCGACATCAACCAGGAAGTTCAAGCCATTCTGGAAGAGATTCCCGAAAAGTACCGTACCGTGCTCGTACTGCGAGATCTGGAGAATTTCTCCACTTCTGAGATTGCTGCCATTCTGGATCGGAAAGAAGCAACCATCCGCTGGCGGCTGGCAGAAGCCAGAAATCGTTTTCAGAAATTATGGTCTCATCGGCAAAACGTTGAAAATTCCATGTCGGGCAAGGAATAATAAGACATGTATTGCACACAATGTAACGGTCTGAAATCGCGCGTCGCTCTGGCAGTCGGCAACGACCTGTCGGGCGAAGAACTGGAGCTACTGGAAAAGCAGCTGAAAAACTGTGACCAGTGCCGCGCACAATATGAAGAGCTACAGAAAAGTTATTCTGCACTGCAGCAACAGTTAGACAGTGCACCAGTCCCTTCACTCCAGGACAGTGTCTGGCCCCAGGTTTCGGCCAAGATTGCAGCACGACGGAGGAGAAACCGACCAACCCGGTTTAACTTTCTGCTTCCGACGCTGACAACCGTAGCCTGCTGTCTGGCACTGCTGCTGGTCACGGGACAGCCCCGTTATGATCTCGGTCCGCACGATGCTGCAGAATCGATTCATCCGTCAGCACCGGTAGGGTGGATGGGTAACGACTCGCACTTAAGCCCGGTCGATAACCCGATCCGGGATTTCCACGATCAACAGTGGGGTGCGTCGAATCAGACTATCGACAACAGCAACAATCCCTACGGTTATAATTTACCACGGCTGAAACACGACAGCTCGAGCCCTTATCAGCTGCACTCCGTGAAATTCTAACTTCGACTCATCTTTACTGAACTCAGGCTGGTCAATCGACCAGCCTTTTTTTTATGATATCCAGACTAGCCGCTGAACTGCGGCTGACGGGTGACTTCAATCAGTTTCGGATATCTACACCTCCCATGTCGATCACGGTCTCACTTGCCTCAGCGGAAGAGCTTCCCGAAGCCTCCGCCTTTATCTTTGCCGATGCTCCAGAGACCGAGCGTGAAATACAGATCCAGGAGTTTCAGAAAACTATCTCGGCTGGGCAGGAAGGACAGAACCAGGTTCTACTGGCCCATGAAGCCGGACTGCTGCTCGGGGTCGGAATCCTGGTCTTTTCCGATCCCGCCACTTCCTGTCTCTGGCCCCCCTTTACCTCGCGGAAGGACTGTGCCGATGAGATTCTGCAGGAAATGGCCCGGCGAATCGATGAGTCCGGGGTCAGTATCGGCCAGGTGCTGATCGATCCGGCACAACTTCACACCCGTCGCCTGCTCACACGAAACGGGTTTCCGCACCTCACGAATCTTCAGTTCATGCGGCACCCGCTGAGCAACCTGCCGTCGACAGAGTCGCTGAAAGAGAAACAGATTGAACCGGTCCGTTTCGATGCCGTGCAGAACCGTCAGCGATTTCTGGATATGCTGGAATTGACGCACCAGGAATCTCACGACTGCCCTGCTCTGAATCAGGTACGCACAGCTGAGGAATCGCTGGAATCGCACCGCAGTTCAGGGGACTCGGACCAGGCCCACTGGTACCTGTTTCAAAGGGGAGAAACCGACCTGGGCATTTTACTCCTGTCTGAACATCAGTCCGATTTGAGTTGGGAAGTCGTTTACATGGGGGTCGCTCCGGACCAGCGGGGACAGGGTACAGGTTCTGCGATGATCCAATTCGGACTGGAGCAGGCACGAGCATACAATCAGTCTGCGTTAACTCTCGCCGTGGATCACAAAAATTCCTATGCGATAAAGATTTATGAAGAGTTGGGTTTTGTCAGACAAAACACATTAAGCGTCCACGCGCGACTTCGTTCCCAATTCCCGGGAAAAAAACCGAAATTTAATTAACACGTTTTCGACAGCGTGAAGCGGGGCTTCCAAAAATATTTTCTCCGCGGGATGTCATTTTCTACTGGTAAAACAGTGTTTGATTTCGGTCTGAAAAATCTCAAAAAATTCCGCGCTGTTTCCGTTTGACTCTCCAGCAATTCAGGCTAGTATCAGAACCACTGAATGAGTAACCGCAGTGTCGCCGAAGTCAATGCCTGAGAACTTTACGATGCTGTTAACAATGGAGCTTTATAGCGCATCATTTCCAAATAAACCTCACTACCATACACGACTTTGAGAGAGCAGGATTTGGCTCTTTCTACCATTATGGACGGAGACGGTGCGCGCGGGGGGAGGGTGCAAGATGCAACCCACGTCTTTGGCAGTGGAGGGTACGTTTTGCGATTCTGCAAATCGACCAACGGAAGCCAAGCTGGGGCCAGCAACAACCGGGTCAGAGGAGCAATCAATTTATCGGTTGCTCGCACAACAAGTCGGTGAACGTGGTTTCCAGAACTGGTTCGCAGGAAAAGTCAGACTCAAACTGGATGGCAATCTGCTGATTGTCGGCGTTGCCAGTCCGTTTCTGCTCACCTGGATGCAGAAAAAATTCGCCTCGAAAATCTATGCCACCGCGATTGCCTGCGTGGGACCTTCTGCTGAATACCGGCTGGAAGTTGAACCGGAACTGGCTGCCCTGACCAGTTCTGCTGAAGAGAGCCAGCAGAAATCTGGCAGCAAGTCGACTTCTTCTGGTAACGTTCCATTTGTTGAGCGGAAGGCATCTGCTCCATCCGTGAGTTCCCAGAACCCGAACTCAGTGGCACGGCAGTCAAACCCGTTTCGCGGCAGACGCTTTGCGGACCTGTCTACCTTCGTCAAAGGTAAGTCGAACCAACTGGCTTACATTGCAGCAACCCAGGCCAGCGATGAACCGGGCGCACTTTACAATCCGCTGTTCATTCATGGCGGCGTCGGCATTGGTAAAACGCATCTGCTGGAAGGCTTCTATCGCAGAGTTCGTCAGCTGTATCCCGCGCTGAATGTGGTTTACCTGACTGCGGAAGCGTTCGGTAACTATTTCTCCAAGGCGCTGCAGGAACGCTCGCTGCCCGGCTTTCGTCAGCGGTTCCGCAATGTTGATGTTTTAATTATTGATGACATCGACTTCTTCGAATCAAAACGCAACTTCCAGGAAGAGTTGCTGCACACGATCAAACATCTGGAAAGCCATGGGCGACAACTGGTCTTTTCTTCAGACCGTCACCCCCGACTGCTGACCAAGATGAGTGAAGAACTGACGACCCGCTTCCTGTCCGGACTGGTCTGTCGCATTGAAGCTCCCGAGAAGGAACTCCGTCTGGAAATCGCCCGTCAGCGGGCTCATAAATTAAAGACACCGATTACCGAAGGGGCACTTGCCTACGTAGCCCGCCGCTTCACCAGCAACGTTCGGGAACTCGAAGGTGCGGTCAACTGTCTGCAGACCTGCCACTTGATGACCGGCCAGAAAGTGACCACCAGCATGGCCCGTCAGGTTCTGGCGGACCTGGAGCGGGATTGCATTCGCATCATCAAGCTGGATGACATCAACCAGATTGTCTGTTCCACATTTGGCGTTTCTGAGGCAGACCTGAAATCGTCACGTCGCGCCCGAAATATCAGCCAGCCCCGGATGCTGGCCATGTTCCTGGCACGCAAACTGACGCAGGCGGCTTACAGCGAAATCGGTGACTATTTCGGCGGACGCAATCACAGCACTGTGATGTCCGCCGAGAAGCAGGTTCGCAAATGGCTGGAGAGCCACTCTTCTATTCAGGTTGCTCTCCAGGAATGGCCAACCGAAGAGATTATCGAATCTCTGGAACAACAGTTACTCGCCAGCTGATTCAGCAAGGCGAACTCAGAGTGAACTTAATATTGTCTCTGTGGATCTGAGAACTGATATTGAGAGTTTGTCGGCTGACTTCCCCACTGGAAAGGCGAAGCCGACTGCTGATTGAGATTTTGAGTTCCGTTCAGATTACCCTGATAGCCGGGTTGAAGATCGCCGGCCGTTCCCGCTGCGTTCTGGAGACGCACGTTTGCCGGAGCCGCCACCGGGTTGTTGGAGAACATCTCCGATTGTGGCAAAGCTGAGGACATCGGCTGTCCCTGTGCAGGAAAGCGTTGTGGCATCGAAGCATGATAGACATTGCCCTGCCCGGCAGTCTGACCCGAGTATTCATAGCCGGCCTGTCTGACACTACCCTGTGGCATGCCCTGCCCCATTTGTGGCTGGAGTCCGTTCGGGCCATTCGTCCCATAGGCATTCTGGAAAGGAACCTGGGCTGAAGCAGGAATGACGCCTCCGGATCCCATCTGAGAACTCATCAGGGGAGAGCTATTTCCCTGCATTTGTCCCGGGGCGGAATCGCTCATGGGAAACATCTGGCCGGGGCCCATGTTCATACCGGTGCGGGCCACTTCCCGCATCAGGTCCTGATCGTTCTGTGGAGGATTCTGTCCGGCTTCCGGAGCGCCGCTCTGTGTCGAACGGTAATCGGGAAACTGGCCTGGAGTCGACTGATACTGATTTCCATACAACTGTTGACCCGGCTGGGGACCACGAACGGGCATCATCTGTTGCGGTGCTGACTGCATTGGCTGATAGCCGGGTGGTACATTACGGTACTGTCCCTGCAACTGATTTGGAGGATACCCCTGATAGTTCTGTTGAGGTAAGGACTGATTGGAGTATGGTCTGGCAGCCATCTGCTGCTGTGGCTGTTGACGATTCTGCAGTTCCTGCTGCTCTTTTTCGGCCCAGTACTGTGAGGCTTCTGCAGCCTGGCTCAAAGTCGGATCATTGGCGGGGGGCCATGCCTGAATCTGCCCTGGTTCGACGGCAGGCTGATTTGCATACTGGTTGACCGGCTGAGGGGATTCAACGGGTTGCTGCTGAGGCATTTGAGATTGTGCGGTCTGGAACTGTGGAGACTGCATCTGTGGCATCTGCAGCTGTGAGTTCTGCAGGGGCGCTGCTGGTGCATGCGATCCCGTTACCTGACGCATCTGTGTCATCGCAGGATTCGGACTGATCGCAGGCAGCTGCTGCGTAGACTGACGTGCCTGAATCGCCTTTTCACGTTCGCGTCGCATCATCTCTGCAATCTGTTGTGTGGGATTCATCGCCGCGGCATCGGGGGAGCTCAGAGGCTGCTGTTCCGGATTGCCATTGCTGGCATACTGGACCGGTTGACCGGGAGCGGACTGCATCTGTCCGACCGGTTGAATTCCCGCGTGAGTGCGTTCTGCACTCTGTTGATTGCCGGGATACTGTGAAAGCTGGTCTGGATACTGCTGGAAGGGAACCTGTCCGCCGGTGGCTGATCCTGGATTCACCCCGGGAAACAAGCGGGCAAATTTTTCCCGTGCCTGGGCTTCTCCACTGGTCTTACGGAACATGGACAGTGCCTGATCGTAGCGTCCGGTGCGTCCGTAATACCAACCCAGATGATCGAGTGACCGGGCATGCGCTGGCTGATACTTCAGAGCTTCTTCCAGATACTTTTCGCCATAATCGTCGCGTCCCTGCAGCATATAGGAATAGCCGATATCACTCAGCAGGTCTGCGTTGGAGGGATCCCGTTTCAAAGCCTGCAGGTAGTAGGCTTCGGCCGCAGGAAAGTTCTGTTTTTTGTCTTCGATGATCGCCAGTCGATGCAGGGCTTCAAAATGCTCGGGATTCATGGCCAGGACACGTTGGTAATAGCCTTGTGCCTTTTCCAGGTTTCCAGAACGATCTGCTTCGTAAGCCTGATTCAATTCCCGTTGCAGACTCGATGCATCGGTCTGCGGTGCTGCGGACTGAGAAGCTGCAGCCTGCAGATCGCTGAGTGGTAATGCCTGGGCTTCTACTTTAGCGGCGGTCTGTACGATCTGTTGCTCCGAACCTTTCAGCGCAGCCAGTTGTTCCGGTGTCACTCCCGATTTCAGTTCCTCACTCAGTCGCTGTCTCCGTGCTTTGGAACGTTCTTGCGCCATCGCTTCTCTCAGCTTCTTCTGAATGGCAGATTCTTCTTCCGTTTCCGGAGAGCGTTCAACGAGCGCTTTACGAGGAGAATCTGAACGACTGGCAAACGGACCAGACTGGCAGCCCGTCCACAGGAAGCCCATGCACGTGAGAGTGAGAATCTGTTGAAACATTCGAGTTTTCATCGGAGATCAACCTTGTTTCCGCGAGTGCAGATCGCTGTGTCTCGTTCAATTCAATGTAGAATGAAAATAGACTGCGATTCACCAGATCCCAGTTTCGGCATTGAGAGAGTTCAATCATCCGAAAACAGTGCACTGACTGAAGCCAGGCACCAGAGACTGGTGGAACAGTTATGAAATGAGGAATTGTGACAGGGAGGTCAAGTATGAGAGAAAGGACTCTATTGGAGTATCAGGCGCGGATTCTAAGAGGAAACCAGAAACGTGTCGATACGAATATCCACACATTTTCAAAATCGCCGACAGGAAAAACGGCAGGAACCCGTTTCACCTAAAGCACTGTGATATAAAAATTTAAAACGCCACAAGCCAAACTGACTTGTGACGTTTTATCAAGTGTATATGAGATTTCAGGATTCTAAGCAGGCGAGGTATTTAGAAACCACCGAGCCCACCACCGCCGCCGCCAAAACCGCCGCCGCCGCCGAATCCACCACCACCGCCACCGAATCCTCCACCAAAACCACCGCGGGTAGAGATGAAACGATAGTAGTCGATTTCCGCTTCTCGTGAGTTTAGCGAACGGGAATAAGGAGTCGCGACAACCGTACGTTGATCGGCGTCCTGATTTCCGAGATCGGTCAGGATCCGCGCGACCAGTTGCCGACGATAAGCGTCCAACTCGGGCGCATAGTTGTTATCACTGCGTTCCACAATGACCGGGTAAGGGGTGCTGCGCATGCGGGCACCAATTTCCAGAATATGATCCTTACCATTCGTGGTCAGCTCGGCACTGTTTTCGACGAATTCGTTCCGGTTGATGATGAAGTCAACCGCTTCGGCATTCGATTCCATGGTGTGGTAATGCGCACGGTTGACACTTCCCAGAGGATAGACCTCCGGAATTGCCAGGGAGCGCTTATGGAATCCCCAGTTGCCGCCTCCACCCCAGCGGCAGCAACCAGCTACCAGCATCAGACAGCTGGCAGTAAGGATCCATTTTTGTATTATCGTGAAACGGGCCATCATGTCCCTCGGTACTTACGACTTAATATCTGGTGATGAACTACAGCGGTGTATGCTGACGGTCCATCATTATTTTGCAGGCTGATTTGCTGCTGGTAAACGTGCCTGCCCATTCACCTGAAATTTATTTTCCCTGACCAATCCAGGGAAATCCGGATCGGCTGTCCTGCGGTTCTGCAGACTGCTGTCTCATGCGGGTATCAATGTAACCGGTCGGCTGAATCTGGCTGTCCATCTCGGGAGCCGAATTCTGGAAGCGATCCTTGATCATCTGTGTGAATCGACGCTGTCCCGGTTGTTGTCCCTGGTTTCTTCTTGAAAACCCGGTCGACTGTGCCTGTGGCCCGCTGACACCGGGAGCCGGTGGTGGCGGTAAAGGCTGATGCGACTGGATCGGACCTGGTGACTGAGCCGGTTGCTGAGGCTGGGTGGGAAAACCACCGCCCCGTTGCGGAATCGGTTGTGTCACAGGTCCCTGCTGATAGGTGCCTGTCTGTTCCGGCGGATAGTAAGGAAAAGCAGGAGACGGATTGAATGGCTGGTAACCAACCTCAATTCCCTGTCCGGCTCCTCGACCGTAGGGCTGCAACTGATAGACGGCACGATCGGGAGCACCTTCGGTCATGTTATATTTATAGAATTCTTTGTCGTGGGGAACGGTAACTTCATGCCCGGGATAAGGGGGAACTTCATCCTCTTCCATTGGATGTACCAGTTGTGGCGTTACTGTAATCAAGAGCTCTGACTCACCCTGAGTCGATTTCTTGGAACTGAAGAGGTATGCTCCGACCAGGGGAATTTCGCCCAGCCAGGGAATTCGTGTTACTCCCGTGGTGGTATCGTGACCGAACAGACCAGCCAGTACGATAGTCTGGCCTTCACGGAGTTCGACCGTGGTCTGTGCGCGACGTGAGTTCAGTCCGGGGATCCCCTGTACCGAGTTATTATCATTCACCTGACTGTATTCAGGTACAATCCGCATGCGGATCAGGTCCTTATCGAGCACGATCGGTGTGACGACGATTGAGGTACCAAAACCGCGGAAGGTCGTCGATGTCCCCTGTGCTCCTCCGACCCCAACGATGGTCGGTACTGCAAATTCACCCCCAGCCAGGAAGCTGGCAGAGTGACCGCTTAAGACCGTCAGCGTGGGTCGGGCCATAATCTTGGTCGTACCATTCTCGGCCAGAGCGTTGATCAATACATTGACCTCGCCGGCTTCAAAGATACCAGTCAGCGTTGAAGGGACCCCGCCCATCGTTGATCCCAGAAACTGACGACCGCCGTCGAACAGCACGCTCAGGTCAACCCCCAGCTGCCGCATCATCGTGCGATTGATCTGGGCAATGGTGACATGAATCATGACCTGGAACTCACCGGGAATCTCCAGCATGTTCACAATCAACGAAGATCCATAGAGGTTATTGCCGTAACTGTTAAGCGCGTCGCCATAACCTCCTCCCCCATAATAACCCGCTCCCACACCGGCAGGCTGTGGTCCGCCCAGGTTTCCTTCGTAGTTGATGACTTCACCACGAATCACATTCATGATGTTTGCCGCTTCGGTGGGATCAGAAGCCTGACCCTTTACGATGATCTTTCGTGACAGGGGAATCAGATAAACCTTACTGTTGGGGAACAGCACGGCAATTTTGCGTTCCAGCTTGCCGTAGTCGATCCGTCGCTGTCCTTCCAGGCTGGGATCCTGAATCGTGTGAACCAGGTATGTGATCGGTGTTTCATCATTTTCGAACCAGAGAGTCAGAGTGGTTGTTCCCAACTCCAGACCCACGATCGAAACTTCAGTCGGGGAATAAGTCACGAATTCAATGATCGAAGGATCAGCGATTGCGTAACGACGAATGCGCGAATTTGTGATAATCAACTGGCTGCGACGAATGATGATTTCCATCTCGTCGAAGATGCCGGGAGTGGAACGAATCTGAGTCGGCAGCGGCTTGCGGGTGATGCGTCCGGTATCCTGCACCATCTGAATCTGTGGCCCCGCATTGGGTGCATGCGCATCCTGAATCGGAATCACACCCTGTGGTTGCTGGGCGACGGGTAACTGTTGTGGATACGACGGTTGTTGATACGATTGAGCAGGAGGAGCGGAAACCTGCATGGGAGCAGGACCATATTGATTCGCAGGCTGATACTGATTTGCGGGAGCATACTGGTTGACGGGCTGCCTGGGTGGCAGCGGACGCATGGATGGCCCCTGGGCAAACGCAGTATGAGCGATCGACGAAAAAGTGATGAAGAACAACGCAGCCCAGTTCATGACAAACTGAGCACGTCGCTTTTCATTATTTCGAAATGCCGATCCATGGCAATTCTGTTTGTACATCCGCAGTCGCTCCCCTATTGCCTGCAAAGAGGAAAAAGGTATTTGCGTTTTACGTGACTTCTCGGCCCGGAATTAATTACCTGCGAGTTCTTGTAACCAGGTTGAAGAATCAGTAAGAACTTTATCTTTATCCAGCAAGTTATCCTTAACTTACTTTCTGCTTATGATTTACTCTGTATTCCACCGTCTCACGCACTTCCGAGGATACGCGATTTTGGACTGCCAATTGACGTATCAGCAGACGCAATTCGGGTAGATAGAGTCCATATTGTATTGTTTGTATCGGCTGATCATGAAATTGGGATTAGAACGGTTCCTGTTAAATTTCCTGATCTCATAGAAAGTTTGAGTGAAAACCCTTAGATCACAGTCCATAAAAAAAGGCCCGAGTGATGCCACCCGGGCCTGATATCAATTTGTCATCAGTTACTCTAAGTTGTCATTTGGTCGAGACTTACCAACGGTAATTGGTATCGCGGTTGTAAGTGGGTGCTCCCGGATTGTACCAGGGACGACGGTAGCTGTATGACGGAAAATAGTAGTGGCCGTATTCATTAGAGCGGTAGAAACCGGGGCCGAAGTGCCGCGTGTACGGATCTCCCCCACTTCCCATCAACGCCTGATTCTGCTGCCCCGTATTGACTTCTCCATGACCGCCATACCAGGTCTGGCCTGCCTGAATTCCCACCTGAGGGCTTGTCATCCCATAGGTTCCGCCGGCTCCCTGTGTCGCACTATAGTAATAAGGACTCCCCACCTGAGGCACCTGGTTGTTGGGCAACCAGTACTGATTGCCTCCTTTCACATAAGGGCCTCCCGAATATCCTGGCACGGGATGAGTCAACGCATCCGGGTCCGCGGGGGGATAATTCCCCTGCTGTTGCTGCTGTACCTGGGGAGGTACCTGAGGCTGCTGTTGTTGTGGCAGATTGTGATAGGGAGCGGGCGTATTATAAGGAGAAGGCACATTCGCGGCCGGATCGGGCTGCGGAGCGACTCCCCGCGGTGGGGGAGGTGGGGGCAATGTCCCCGCTTTCCCCAGATCGGCACCGGGGATAAGTGCATCATCTGCAAACACGGGGCTGGCGCAAATGCAGATCATCAACATCAGAGATGATATTTTCGCATGTGGTTTCATATGTCTCTTCTACCTCATGTATCTAGTTAAAAACACCATCAATGATGATGATCACTCGTCAGCAGGCACACCTGCTAATAGACGTGCCTGAAATATCTATGTTCAATTTATGAATGAGCGCCAAAAACTCCAGTTCATTCCCAGACTTCCCGGTTGGGAAATTCACTCTGGAACTGAACAGCATTCCAAGTCCGCTGGATTGATCGTGGCGCAACCCACCAGCGGGGAGCTCTTCGCGATGACACTCAAACCTACACCATTTTTTGAACCCTGAACGGGAATCTCTATAAATCGAGGTGTTCCCGCCCCGGTTTCGGCAGAATCTGCCGGTTCAGTTTGACTGGATGCTCTAACCCGATTTGAAAATATTCAGGTTGTAGCGCGCGTATGTGATCTACCCGCTATGAATTTTGTGATGAACCTGAAGGTACGGCTGCTGTGAAATCCGATAAAGTAAATACCAGCGCCATCAGTTTGCGCTGACGAAATCACCCAATTATTACGGTTTCAGATAAACAGGGACTCTGTTTTTCGTACAGAGGAATTTCAGCTATGTCGACCACTTTTCTCGCTCTGGCAATCGCGGCCGCTGTCGGCGGTGACCCATCGCTCCCCAACCAGACCTATGGTGCTTACGGTATGACTGAAGTTCCCTACGATGCGGGTACCCCTATGACCAGTGCCGGAGTCACGGGCGGCATCTTCGGGGATCCACTTTACCCCTTCGATTCGCAATACCCCTGGCAGCACGGATATTTCCAGGAAATCTCCCCCTACAGCGGCTATCACTATTTCAAGCCTTACAACTACCGGCACGTACTGTCTCAGACCCAGACAGCCAACGGTTGGGGAATTACACCGCAGCTGGCTTACTCGCAGCACTTCTGGAATCGATACCACGAACAGGCAGCCTGGAAGAACTACGCTCTGCCTCCCCGCGAGGAAGACATTGAAGAAATCCAGAAACGCAAACGGGAGTTCCAGGAAAAACGCATGGATGACAAGAACTCTTCATCCTATTATCAACCACAGCGGGGTATGGTACCGGTGGAGTACCAGCAGCAAAGTAACAACTACCAGCCGCAGAACAATTACCAGCCCCAGAACGGATATCAGCCTCAACCACGCAACTTCCCTCAGTCGTCTTATCAGTATCAGCAGCCACAGTACGAGCAATCTCAGTACCCACAGCAGCAGTACCAGCAACAACAATATCAGCAACAGCAGATGCAGCCGCAGTATCCAACGAATGCTCCCGGCTACAACCAGAACCCGGTTTACATTAACCGCTGATCATAGACTTCAACCCCGGGTTCAACTCTGTACTGGTTCTGAACTGAGTACACGCAGTACTTGCTCTGTTGTGACAGGCTGAATCAGTCCCCGTTCGGTTATGATGCCCCGAATGAACTTTGCCGGTGTCACATCAAACGCAGGGTTGTATACATCAACACCTTCTGGAGCCGTCTGTTTGCCAAATCCGTTGGTGATCTCCTCCGGCTGCCGTTCCTCAATCGGAATCTCGGCACCGCTTTCCAGGCTTAAGTCGAACGTACTTGACGGCGCGGCGATATAAAAAGGAATATCGTGCAGACTTGCCAGCAGCGCGACGGAATACGTGCCAATCTTATTCGCGGAATCACCATTAGCGGCGATCCGGTCTGCTCCGGTCACCACGGCCTGGATCTTCCCTTCTTTCATGACCCAGCCCGCCATCGAGTCACTGATGAGAGTCACGGGAACATTCCGCTGCATCAGTTCCCAGGTCGTCAGTCGCGCGCCCTGTAATAACGGACGGGTCTCGTCAGCGTAAACGCGAATCCCCTTCCCCTGCTTTGCGGCTTCGAAGAAGACCGCCAGGGCCGTCCCTCCACCCGAAGTCGCCAGGCCGCCGGCATTGCAGTGTGTCAACACACCATCACCGGGAGAGAGCAGCGCCGCTCCCACTTCACCAATTTTATGACACATCTCCAGATCTTCGACTTCAATCCGCCGTGCTTCTTCCAGCAGCAGCGCATGTATTTCACCACTGTCCAGATCCGCCGAATCCGCAGCCAGCTTCTGTAATCGATCGAGTGCCCAGAACAGGTTCACCGCCGTCGGCCGGCTCCCTGCCAGATAGTCGGCAACGGTTTTCAGTCGTTGATCAAATTCCTCACGCGAAGTGCCTGCGTCCGTTTGCAAACCTACGACGACACCATAGGCGGCTGCGATCCCGATCGCTGGGGCACCGCGTACGCGCAACTTCTTGATTGCTTCCCAAACCGTTTCGACATCTCGACATTCAATTTCCTTATACTCGGTCGGCAACAGAGTCTGATCGATCATCTTCAGATATCCATCTGTTCCACCCACCCAGTGAAGTGTGGCGACATCGGAACTGGCCTCATGCTCGGTATTCATATTCATTTGTCTTCTATTTGATGTAAGAAATCAATTGGCTAAGGAAGCGTCTGAAGTGCATTCTAATCGAAATCACCTCAAACAAAAAACCCTGTGGTTTCACGAGCTTTTCCATTGATTCTGGTAATCTGTGTCTGGTATGCTCAAAACACTCTCCTTTTTAAAGATCCTTAAATATCACAGGATTTTTCCTTCCTGCCTAACTGAATAACAGCTGAATTCAAGGAATCAACGCTATGCTTCTGACTGCCCGTAAAATCTTTACCCTCTCTCTGCTGACCATCGCCGGTCTGATGGTTTCCGTGACTGCTCCTCTGAACGCCGAAGAACACTGCGAAAGCGATTTCGTCAGCATCTTCAACGGCAAAAATCTGGATGGCTGGCAAGGTGCGACCGACGGGTACTACGTCAAAGACGGCATGCTGATCAGCAAGAAAGAAAGTGGCGGTAACCTCTTCACCGACAAAGAATACACCAACTTCGTACTGCGTTTTGATTTCAAACTCGACGCCGGCGCTAACAACGGAATCGGTTTCCACGTTCCCCTGAAACCCAAAACCAGCCCTGCCTATGCCGGTAAGGAACTTCAGATCCTGGACAACACCGCTGAAAAATATGCCAAGCTGCAGGACTATCAGTACCATGGTTCGCTCTACGGAACAGCTGCTGCCAAGCGTGGCTATCTGAATCCTGTGGGAGAATGGAACACCCAGGAAGTTCTCGTGAATGGGAACCATGTCAAAGTGACCCTCAACGGTACTGTTATTCTGGACTACGACATGGGAGACGCCAAGAAGAATGGCACGATCGATCACAAAGATCACCCCGGTCTCAAACGGGACAAGGGTTATATCTGTCTGTGCGGCCATGGCGCCGAAATCGAGTTCAAAGATTTCCGGATCAAAGAACTCAAATAGTCGCTCTCCAGACGGAATCAGATCCTTCACACCACGACAACAGGAAAAGTACGTATGAGCTCTGAACAGCAACCGGCTTCCAGCGAAGTCACGCGCAGAAGTTTCCTCCGCACCGGCGGTGCCGCAGCCGCCGGTCTCGCCTGGACCGCAAAAAGTTATGCCAGCATCCTGGGCGCCAACGATCGAATTCGCATCGGTTTTATCGGTGCGGGCGGAATGGCCAACGCCCACATGAATACGTTCAACGCGATCAAAGATAAGAATAATCTCGAAGCGATCGCCGTTGCCGACTGCTGGCAAACCCGCGCAGAAGAAGGCAAAACCAAAACCGGCGCACAACACGCATTTGGTGACTACCAGAAAGTACTCGAGATCAAGGACATCGACTACGTCACGATCGCGACGCCGGAACACTGGCACTCCCAGATGACCATCGATGCCCTCGACGCCGGCAAAGCCGTCTACTGTGAAAAACCGATGACGCACAGCATCCCCGAAGCTCAGGCTGTCATCAAAAAGCAGAAAGAGACCAAGCTGCCGATCCAGGTTGGTGTGCAGGGCATGTCTGACGATTCTTACTCTTCCGCGGCGAAGGCCATCGAAGAGGGAGTACTCGGTCAGGTTGTGCAGGCCCAGATCGAATACGTGCGTCGTTACGGCGAACAGGGTCCCTGGCGTCGTCCCGGCCTGAAAGACAATGAACCCAAACCGGCCGACCTCGACTGGAACGCCTGGCTCGGTAAAGCACCGAAGATCGACTGGAACCCGCACCACTACTTCGAGTGGCGGAACTATGGTCAGTATTCGGGCGGGATCTGCACCGACTTGTTCATTCACCGCATCACTCGCATCATGAAGGCCTGTAACCTGCTCTATCCACGACGTGTCGTTGGGATGGGCGGAATCTGGCAATGGAATGACGGTCGCAACCTGCCGGACAACTTCGAGATGATCTGCGAGTATCCACGGGGTATGACCGTTTACGTACTGGGTACCATGAGCAACCGGGTGGGTATCGACCACCTGATCCGCGGCTATCGCGGCACACTCTACTTCACCCGTGAAGGCTGGGTCGCCAAAGATAAAGAC
The DNA here is from genome assembly GCF_008329715.1 of Gimesia chilikensis. Lineage (GTDB taxonomy): Bacteria > Planctomycetota > Planctomycetia > Planctomycetales > Planctomycetaceae > Gimesia > Gimesia chilikensis. The sequence goes on from NZ_VTSR01000009.1 coordinate 460,493, forward strand.
GGCAAAGTCCTTGCGGAACACAAAAAGTCGGGTGCAGAAGATACGAAGCTGCATCATACGAACCTGCAAAACCATCTGCGCAACGGCGAACCACTCAACTGCCCTACCGAACTCGGACTGGCTGGTGTTGTCGCCGTCAACATGGCCAACGAATCATGGCGGTCCGGACAGATGATGGGCTGGGATACCGAAAACGAGAAGATGGCTCCTGCCAATACTCTGGAACTCAGCCACTTCCCGGAAACCACCTAATCGTTAACTCAGCGACACTGGATTTCACCCACGCCCTGGCAACAGGGCGTTTTTTATTTACTGAATGCCGCGTCACCATTTTTAAAACGCATCGCATTCTACGCGAAGGCACCAGCGGCTCAAGCTGAAGTTGTTGCACTGTTCATTTAGAAAACGGGGTGAAGATCCGGTACTCAGCATGAATTTACTGGGAGTTGAAACAACCATACATTAGAATCAAAGAGGATTTTAATGAAAGCAGATCGGCATGTTTCGCTCTAAAACCATAATCTCTCTCTGCATTCTTCTCGGCACCGGTCTGGGCTGGTTTCTCGCGCACGAGTACTGGACGAACCACCTGTTAGAGTGGCAAGAAAAGACGGTCATCGATAACCACGATCAAGCCATCTGCTTCTGGTTGATTTACGGCAGTGCTCTGCTCGCCACTCTCGTAGCCAGTTGGAAAGAACGAACTTCACTCTGGCTCTCGCTGATCGGTATCACAGTCGGCTGGTTTATCTTTTCTTTATTCGCAGGCCCGGCTTATAGCTTCAGCCCCACGGCAACGCAACAGGGGCTCCTTCCAGCAGAAGTCATCCAAGAACAGTTAAACCGACAGACATTTGGAATGCTCCTCGGTGCGTTACTCTTTGTCTACTGGCCTGAAATTGGTCGCTTCCTGAATTCGCTGAACGGAAAACATTCCGCTGCGCTTACAGCGCCCCGCTCCCCGTCAGAATCACACGGATCGTCTTGAAGAGGATCTTGATGTCATTCCAGATGCAGCAGTTCTGTAGATACATCAGGTCCAGAGAAACCTTTCTACGGAAACTCTCCACGTTGTTGTCGTAGCCGTTGACGATCTGGGCGACTCCGGTCAACCCGGGCTTCAGGCCCAGACGATCGATGTAGCCGGGAATCTCTTTGTTCAAGCCTTCGATGAACTCAGGCCGTTCCGGCCGAGGCCCCACCAGTGACATCTCACCTTTGAGTACGTTCCAGAGTTGCGGCAGCTCATCGAGTCGCGTCTTTCGCATGAAGCGTCCCAGCTTCGTCACGCGTGGATCTCCTTTAACGGCGAACTGTGCGCCGTTCTTTTCTGCATCCACACTCATCGTTCGGAACTTGTACAACGTAAACGGCATCCCATAACCGCGCTCATCGCGGCGGTCATTGCCGGCAACACGACGATCCCGGGACAGGTTCAGATCTGACAGATCAACCTGTTCCTGACGCCGATCGTTTTTGTTTTTCTTACGGTAATTCAGACCAACGCGGGTCTGTTTGAAGATGGCGGGACCGGGTGACGACAGCTTGACCAGCACAATCAGCGTGAGCAGTAACGGCGACAGGATCACCAGCATCGTTGCTGATACGAAGATGTCCATCAGCCGCTTGACCAGCCGAGTCCGCTCTGTCAGACACCGCACATCCACGCGCGGCTCTTCCAGATGCAAACGGGTCAGCCACCCCGTGGAACGCCACAGTTCCACATCCAGATAGCCCTTGACCAGATCCGAAAGTTCTCCGGGTGGGATCGTACCTTTGACCGGAGTATTTGATTGATTTGCCAGCACTGAACTCATGGGGAAACGCTTTCTGCTACCGGGAGATTTTGAGCAGGCCGTGGCTTGTTACCTCATAAGCAACTGGCTGGCTTTAACTTCCTGCCCGTTCTTTCGCCGTCGGCCCGTTCGTGAATTACTAGATTCACTTAAAAATTAGCTCCCAATTACCCCCCATGTTTCCCGGGAAGTACAGATTTTCCGAGTCCATCCCCTTTCACTTTCAGCTTTGTCAGATCCTAATAAAAAAACGGTCACAGGAGAAATAATGATCATCTCTCCTGTGACCGTTGTAGCGATTGTTATGACTGTGGAATTGATCAGTTCCGTCTACAGAGAGGAATCTCCCTTGATCTGGCTGGACAGACCACCAGCGGCGGGCAGATACATTTTCTCTGCATAGTCCATCACCATCCGGTCCGCATTGAACCGCCAGCCCAGTGTCCGGATCGCCCGTTTCATGCGGTGGATCCAGCCTAAAGGCAGGTCATCGTAGTTTCGATCGTAGTACAACGGAATGACTTCATCACGCAGCACCCTCATCAGGTTCACACCGTCACGGTCGTCCTGAATCTCCTGGTTGACGTGTGTCCGACCTTCGCCGATCGCAAAACCGTTGCTGCCATCGAAGGCTTCCGCCCACCAGCCATCCAGGATGGAACAGTTTAAGCCACCGTTCAACACCACCTTCTGACCACTGGTGCCCGATGCTTCCAGAGGACGCCGCGGATTATTCAACCAGACGTCAACACCCTGTACCAGGTGACGACCCAGGTTGATGTCATAATCTTCCAGCAGAACAATCTTCCCACGGAACGGCGGTTCCTGGGTCAGCTTGAAGATCCGCTGAATGATCTGCTTTCCGCGTTCATCGGCGGGGTGTGCTTTACCTGCAAAGATGAACTGCACAGGCCGCTCGGAATCTTCGATGATCTTCAGGAAGTTTTCCATGTCCTTCATCACCAGGTCCGCACGTTTATAAGGCGCGAACCGACGGGCAAAACCGATCAGCAGCGCATCCGGGTTCAGTGCATTTCGCAGATGGCCTACTTCTTCTTCCGAAGTCCCACGTCGACGTGCCTGGATTTCCAGCTGATCGCGGGCGTAAATGATCAGACGATTTTTCAACGCCTGATGCGTCTCCCACAAATCCCCGGGGGTAATCTCTTCAATGCCCGCCCAGACGCTGGCTTCACCGGTTCGATAGTACCACTTGGTCGGCAAGACACGGTCGTAAATCACACGCATGGGAGCTGCCAGCCAGGTCGGCATATGCACCCCGTTAGTGATATGTCCGATGGGAATCTCTTCTTCACTCCGCCACGGCCAGAGTGATGCCCACATCCGGCGGCTCACCACTCCGTGCAGGTTCGAAACCGCATTCGCCAGTCGGCTCAGCTTGAATGCGAGCACGGTCATACAGAAGGTCTCACCTTCATTCTGTGGATCGACGCGTCCCAGTCCCATCAACGCATGATGGTCGAGACCCAGCTGATCTCCCAGCGGTCCCACATGTTCTTCCACCAGACCTGCATCAAACCGGTCGTGTCCGGCTGGTACGGGAGTATGAGTGGTGAAGACGCAGGAGGCCGCGACATCACGCAGAGCATCATCGAATGAAAAACCATCTTCATGCATCCGACCACGGATCCGCTCCAGCGGTGCAAAAGCGGAGTGACCTTCATTCATGTGAATCACACTCGGACTGATTCCAATCGCTGCCAGGGCCCGTACACCGCCGATGCCCAGCATGATTTCCTGACGGATACGCGTCCGCTGATCGCCGCCATACAGACGCGCGGTCAGGTTCCGATCCTCTTCACTGTTTTCCGGCACATCGGTATCCAGCAGGTACAGCTTGATACGACCGACGTCAATTCGCCAGACCTTCGCAAAAATCTCACCCGAACGGGTCGCCACGGAAATCATCACCGGCTTACCATCAGGAGTGTAAGCGGGAGAGATCGGCAGATTTTTGGTCTTGGCTTCCGTGTACGATTCCTGCTGCCAGCCCTCTTTGTCGATGTGCTGTGAAAAATAACCTTCGCCGTAGAACAAGCCGACGGCAACCAGGGGAAGTCCCAGGTCAGAGCAGCTTTTCAGATGGTCACCCGCGAGCACACCCAGACCGCCGGAGTAGATATGCAGCGATTCATGAATCCCGAATTCCGCGGAAAAATAAGCCGCACAGCGGTGCCCCAGAATGGTCGCGTTGGTCGACCCCCAGGTCTCCGAACGCTCCATATACTCCCGCCAGCGACGATAAGCCACGTTCACGCGGGAGTGCAGACTCAGGCTGCTCAGTTTCTTTTCCAGTTGCTCAGGACTGTATTCTTCCAGCAGCAGCACCGGATTATGGTTTAAATCCGCCCATCGATCCGGGTCAATCAGATGAAAAATCTGAGTAACGTCAGGCTGCCAACTCCACCACAGGTTACCGGCCAGGTCACATAGCTTCTCATACACAGTTTTCTTGCTTGGCATTGAAGATCCATCCAATCGATTTCGATTTATGCGAGTCCGTCATCCTCCAGAACGATCCCGGGACTGATTGACTGCTGCCCCCGGAGTCATCGCGTAACTGCGATCTCTGGATTATGATAGAAAAAGTAGTCCGTTCAAAAAAGGTACTCAAAGTATAATGATCTCAACGTCGTCTGGGAGCCTTAACAACCAATCTTTCAACAGGTTAACGCGATCTGAAAATGAAGAGCCTCAACCTGTCTCTCCCAGCCATCCCAGACTAACCCCTGCACCCCGATTTCCGGTTTGCTACAATGGTTTTAATCTCAGCCCTGGATCATACTTCGAATCGTTTCAGGCTGACGAAAAGCGAACACATTGTAATCAGGTCCGCCGGATTTGAAAGATTTTAATATGAATATTCAGCGCATCTCAGACCTGCCCTCTCTGCCACAACGCATGACCGACTCACATAAAGGAACCTTCGGCAAAGTTCTGATCATCGCCGGCAGTCCCGGCATGAGTGGCGCGGCCTGTCTGTCGGGCATGGGTGCGCTGCGGGGCGGCTCGGGACTGGTCTTCATCGCGACTCCTGTTTCGGTTCAATCCATTGTGGCCTCAGTCAATCCCTGCTACCTCACCATTCCGCTCGAGATGGACTCTGAAGATCAACTCACTCCCGAGTCCCGCTCAAATCTGCTCGACCAGCTGTCCGGTTTCGATGCCGTCGCCATCGGTCCCGGCTGTGGCCAACGTCCCTGGGTCCGCGATCTGACGCTGCACCTGTATGAGAATCTCACACAACCACTGATCGTCGATGCCGACGGCTTGAACTCACTCGCCGCAGCAGACTCCTCTCTCCCCGATCCGGCCGGCCCCCGAATTCTAACGCCGCATCCCGGCGAATTTTCGCGACTCACCAACATCAGCATCAAAGAGATCACCGCTGACCGGGAAACCCATGCGCTGGAATTTGCCCGACAGCACAAGGTCATCCTGCTCCTCAAAGGCGCAGGCTCCATCATCACCGATGGCTCCCGCATCGCTGTTAATCCAACCGGTAACGCAGGCATGGCGACCGGAGGCACAGGCGATGTCCTCACCGGCTTGACTACCTCCCTTGCCGGTCAGGGACTTCCCCCTTTTGACGCCGCCCAACTGGGAGCGTACCTGCATGGCCTCGCCGGTGACCTGGCTGCTGACGATCTGACGCAACCCGCCATGATCGCCGCTGACCTGATCGACTACCTCCCCGACGCCTGGCACGAACTCCTCGCCAATCAGACAAGTGAGTGAGCGATTGCCGTCGGCCACCGCGTATCATACAGATCGCCACGAAACCGAAAAGCGAAACATCGGGCACCAGTAAACACGCAGCGGGCCTATTTCGTCTTCTGCGAGACTTCCTGGGCAACAGGCATCGGATACTGGGGCGAATTCGCGTCTGGCTTCCGTTTCAGCAGTTCCGATAACTGGAAGCTGAAATACTTCTGATTTGCAGCCGGCTGACCATCGGTGCTGGCATTCGCGACCCACAGCTTCGTCGATTTCGGCTCAAACAGAACGTTGTGCAGATTCGACTTCATTGCCACCGGACGGCTCATCAGCTCGATCGCAGACTCAGCGGTGAATTTGCCATAGCCATTCTTCACCCGCTTCGAGAGTTCCTGGTAACGGTCTCCCGCAGACAGCAGTGCCGCATCTTTGACGGGGTTCGGCAGCAGCGGATGAAATTCGCCAGGTTGAATCACCTGCATCTTCTCCCAACTGGTCGCCATCCCGACCGAGCGATTCGTTTTGCCATCCGCGATCACGTAATAATATTCACACGTACGATAGTTGTCTTTGAAGACCGCAATTGCTTCGTCCAGATCTTTGGCCGTCTCCAGAACTTCGCGAACCAGAAACGCCATCGGCACTCCGGCCCAGTGTCCCAGTCCGCGGCCGCCCATCTCACCAATCGAAACTGACTTCATATTCATTCCGGTGACCGAACCGATGAATCCCGCATAGGTCACATTCACAAAAGGAATGCCCCCCTTCGGCTCCGCGACGACCAGCACTGCATGATCCTGCAGTCCCCAGTCACACGCATAGTCCAGCACACGACCGTGATACAGGGTGCCATCCTTCGTCGCAGTGTTCGCCAGAGAAAATCCGCTGCAGTGGAACATCTCCGGGATGAAGTTCGTCGCCCGTACATCCTCGTAAGTGATTTCCGCACCGGCAGCCAGACCCTGCATTTCCTCAACATACTTTTGCGGCGTATACGGTTTCTGGATCTGAATCACCGTTTCAATCGCCTGGCGGGGTTTGAGCTTCACCAGACCGAAATCCACGAGCGTCGTATCCCCCTTCTCATTCAACAGGTTATACATATTCTTGCGGATGTGTTCCTTCAGCAGCACTCCCTGCTGGTAACCCATTTCGTAATGCGTCCCTTTGAGATGCAGTACCAGGTAGCCATCCACTTTTTCCAGCCAGCCATCACCACAGCGGGCAATCGTCTGAGCCGCAGCGGGTCGCGCTGACAGACAGATCAGGGCTAGAAACAGAAGAAAACTGACACCTGTTAAACGGCGCGGATTACGAAGCATGAGAAGATCCTTTGCTCTTGTCACAACGATCGGAAGTGGTTGATAAGAAGTGAATTCCGGTCTGCCTCATTATGCCAGAATCACTCAGTCTTACAAAATCTATTTTCCCAACTCAACTAAAAAATGAACATAAACTCAGTTTTCAGGCTCTCGTCACAATTCAAACCCCCTTGGACTTGCAAACGGCTACCAGAATGTGTGAAGATTAACCCACACAAAGCCCTGTAAGTTACCGTTGATACCTTACAGTTCAGGCTGGGGTTTCAAAAACTCCTCAGCAACAGCTGAATCGCTGTCGGGCTTGATTTACGCCTCATCCTAAGCTCCCTTGTTAGCAGTCCCTATGTTTCGAGTCCTGGGTAACACCGTTGTCCGCTACTGGCAAGTCTTTCTTGTCTTCTGGATTCTGGCAGTCGCCGGTGTCTCTTACGTTGCGCCCGAGTGGTCCAGTGTTGTGCAAAACGGGGAATTTGCTTTCATGCCCGCTGACTCGCCCAGTCTGCAGGGTGAGAAACTCTTTAAACGCGCCTTCCCCGACGACCTCCTGGCCAGCAGCATCGTGCTCGTCGTCCGTCGTGAACATGGCGACCAGGGACTCCGCCCCAAAGACCTGAAATTCATTGAAGATACACTCAAACCCCGGCTTGAAGAAATTGCGGAAGAACAGGGCGGCTTTGCCACCGAACGCAAAGATAACAACAGTCAGACCCTGACATCGAACATCTCGCGCATCCGCACCTACACCGATAAATCGATCGGCGACCTCCTGCAGAGTGAAGATAACAAAGCATCGCTTGTCATCGTGGAACTCTCGACCGAATTTCTCGATCAGAGCAACGCACAGACCGTCGAGAGTATCGAGAACCTGATTCAGAATGACGAAGCATTCAAACAGACCATCGAGCCCGGACTCGATATCTCGCTGAGCGGTATCGCCACCGTCGGACGCGACATGATCCGCGCTGCCAACCAGAGCGCCGAAGCCACGGAACTCTGGACCGTGCTGCTTGTGATCCTGCTCCTGATCATCATCTATCGCGCACCGATCCTGGCACTCATCCCGCTGTTTACCGTCTTCGTCTCCGTTCAGATCGCCCTCTCGGTACTGGCGATCCTGGGAGACTGGGGCTGGGTCGGACTCTTCTCCGGCATTGAGGTCTACGTGACCGTCATCCTCTACGGGGCCGGCGTCGATTACTGCCTGTTCCTCATCGCCCGCCATCGCGAGGAACTCGAAAAAGAATGTACATTTAAAGAAGCGGTCTCCAACTCGATCGCCACCGTCGGTGCGGCGCTCGCCGCCAGTGCAGGTACCACCATGTGCGGTATCGGCATGATGGTCTTCGCCCAGTTCGGTAAATTTCAACAGGCCGGTGTCGCCATGGCCCTCAGCCTGTCCTTTGTTCTGCTGGCCTCCCTGACCCTCTCGCCCGCTCTGCTCTGCCTGGCGGGACGCTTCGCTTACTGGCCTCAAAGCTTCAATGAACGTGTCGCCATTTCCGCAGGCTGGCTCACCCCCTCCAGCGTCATGGCCCGGCTCATGCAGCGCAACTGGGCCGGTTCTGTCTGGGAAACGGTCTCGCAGGGACTGCTCAAGAACCCCGGAAAAATCTGGCTCTCGACCTTCCTGGTCCTGTTCCCCTTCGCCTTGATCAGCCTCGCCTGTTACGGCAACTTGAGCTACGGTCTGCTTTCGGAACTGCCCAGTGAAGACCCCAGCGTCATCGGCACCAAGGCCGTCCAGGGACACTACCCCGCCGGTGCCACCGGACCTTTGACCCTGCTGTTCGAGAACCCCGAAATCAACTTCTCCGACGCGGAAGGCCGCGATGCCATCGAGAAGCTCACCGCCTCCCTGCTCGATCAGAAAGAAGAGCTCGGCATCGCTGACATCCGCAACATGACCAAACCCTTCGGCATCGGTGCCGCCGACGAAATGGAGAAGGCCAGGAACCTCACCGGTCTCAAAAAAATTGGCGCCCTCAGCCGCATCAAGCTCATCAAAAATTATTACGTCAGTTCGGAACCCGAGCTCGAACATCACGTCACCCGCATGGACCTGATCCTCGAAAAGGATCCCTTCTCGCACGACAGCATGAAACAGCTCGAACGCGTGAAGACCGCCGTCAACAAAGGGCTCCCCGATAAACTTAAAGGGAATACCGACCTGTATTACATCGGTGCCACCGCCAGTATCAGCGACCTGAAAAATGTCACCGACCAGGACCAGGCCCGCATCGATGTCCTCGTGCTCGCCAGCGTGTTTATCATCCTGGTCATCCTGCTCAAACGACCTGCGATTTCCGCGTACCTCATCGTGAGTGTCTTCTTCAGTTACCTCGTCACACTCGGCATTACCTTCGCCGTCTTCTGGGCACTCGACCCGCAGAACTTCGCCGGTCTCGACTGGAAAGTGCCCATGTTCCTCTTCACGATCCTCATCGCGGTCGGCGAAGACTATAATATCTACCTCATCACCCGCATCGATGAAGAACAGAAACGCCTCGACCCCGTCGAAGGCGTCATCTCCGCCCTCAAGAGCACCGGCGGGATCATCTCCAGCTGCGGGATCATCATGGCCGGAACCTTCTCCTCGCTGATGGCAGGCACCCTGGTCGGTATGCAGCAGCTGGGCTTCGCCCTCGCCTTCGGCGTTCTGCTCGACACCTTCATCATCCGCCCCATCATCGTTCCCGCTTACCTGATCATGCTCTATCGTGGCTACTTCGGCTCCTGGGGCAAGTACCTCGGTGCCGCCCAGTTCCTGGAAACCAAGCCCCGCCCCGAACTCGATACCTCCCACACCAAATAATTTCCCTTCCACTCCGCAATAAGCGAATCGGTCGGTCTGGTGACCGTACCCCCGTTTCCGTTTCCGCGGAAACCACATCACATCCTTCACCACTGAATCTCCCGCACTCACCGCTGAACAGACTCCCCTTGATTCGCCTCTCCCGAATCGTATCTTACTCCCTCTGGCTCGCGCGCGAGGCAGGTCGGCGTGCACCGGAACACGCAACACCAGTGCCCCGTTTCCACCTGAACCTCCACCACTTTTCACTCTGTTTCTACTGGAACAAATTGAACCCATGCGAAATGTTCTCCCCACTTTGTTCACGGCACACCAGGACAAACCCCGGCCACACCAGGACAAAATACAGGACACAAGAGGACAAAATCCGGCCACATCGGGACAAAATTTTGTCTTGACTCCCCGCTGCCGTTCAACACAATCAGCCCCACGATCAAAACAAAACGCAGCGGCAGTGCCTGTGTGCCAACCCGCCTCGCAATACTCCACTCGCTTCAACATCCAATGGACCTCCATAAACGGTTTCCTCCTGAGTAAAAAGACGCCAGCCGCCGGCAACCATCGTGAATACGAATACAGAAACCGATGGCAAACGCCATTTCACCCACAAATCCGGGTGAGCCCGAATGCAATTCGGGCCGAGCGCAGCGAGCAGGAAACCGACAGAGCAGAGCATAAACCACAGCAGAATCCCATCCCTGTGAAACGCAGCAGCAGTACCCATGTGTCCGCCTGGCGACCTGCCACCAATATCAACGTCCCAAGGAAATCACAGCCCGCCACCTGTCTTAAGCGGAAAAAAATGCTCACCGCCGATACCAGAACCAGCGTCAGCCTTTCTCCCCGCAGCAACTCCTTCGACCCCAATGAATCGAAAACAGCGCAGGAAATCATACCGATCGGCGTCAACGCGCATAGAGGAAGCATCACCAGCGCACATCAGCCACCAGTGAAAAGAAGAAGGGGCGCAGCAAAACACCCAAACCAGAACCAGCCTGCGCCTCAGCGCGGCGTATGAATAATCAGCTCCGGCAGCGCCGCCGACCGCGAACCAGGCACCGGCGGATTATCAGCCGGCCGGAACGTAAACACAGCCGAGAACTTGGGCTGATCGGTAAAGTTCCGTGTCGCCGCATGAAAGGTTCGGCAGTGGAAAAACAGCACATCCCCGGGATGCAGTTCTGCCAGCACACCGGTCTCAATCAGAGCCTGATTCTCCGGCAGGTCCGGACGCAGAAAGATCCGCTCGTCCAGACGCTCAGGACCGAATTCCATCCGGTGAGTTCCGGGAATCACTTTCAGACAACCGTTTTCCCGGTTCTCTTCACCCAGTGCCACCCAGACACTGATCAGCTCTTTCCGCTCGAACGACCAGAAACGGATATCCTGGTGCCACAACGTATCGCTGCTGAACTGGGGCTGCTTGGTCATGATGCAGTTATGGTGCGCCAGCGGCATCACGTAGTCATCCCCCAGCAGCGGAGTCAGACGATTGACAATCGCCGGGTGGTTCACCAGATCGGTAAAACTCATCCCCCGGCTGTGCGCCTGTTTCAGCCGCCGCACGGTCTCCCCGCCAATCACCTGCCGCGACGCGGGCGAACCGGGATACTCCACGTCCGCCTCATACTCGACCGGCTCCACAACCTGCGCCAGCCCTTCTTTCGTCGCCGCCAGCATCTCCTGCCGCAGCGATTCGGGACAGAGATTCCGAAAAATCAGGTAGCCGTCCTGCTCGAATTTCTCAACTTCTTCCGCAGACAGCCGCTCCTGGGACAGGGACTGTGATGGTGATGCCATGGTTTCCAACTCTGATCATAAAGACACGCACCGGCCACCGGATCAATCACGCCAGATCCGGCCCGGCTCATGCCGTTATCATACAATTCCGATTTGGAAAATTAAAGTAGTGAAATTAAGTTATCTCATTCTCATTTTTTTACCGGCTGCTTTGTACCGGCTGTCTGATAATCAGGAACTTCTATCTCGACCGCCCTGCGGATATCATCATGCGCCTTCAGTAACCTATCCAACTGTGCCTGGATCTCCTCGGGCAACGGCTGCAGTTTCGCCAGCGCGACACCTGCCTCATATTGATAAGTTTCGTTTTCACCTTCCAGCAATACAGCGATATCAGCGGCTGACTCCCTGGCTCCCATTTCACCCAGGGCCCGTGCTGCCATATATCCCATCCCTTTATCTTTCAGTTTCGCCACCAGGGCCGGTATCGCCGGGCTCGCGTCAATTCCCCGCATGCCATAATTGGAAAGTGCGTATGCTGCATATCTCCGCACTTCTTTATCCTGATGCGACAACCCGCGAATCAGCGCAGCTACAACTTCCGACTGGTACGCGGTACGATTTCCTTCAGGTTCCATGAGTTCGATGTGCCCCAATGACCAGGCAGCAGAGCTGGCGACCCGGGGAACGTCGTTATCGACCTTCTGAATCAAGTCAGCAAGTGTTGCCTGATCTGCCTGACCAATCCTTCCGATGCTCGATGCCGCCGCCGCGCGGATTTGTATCTCATCGGAATCGAGATACTCCCGACTCCATTTGAGTGCCTTCACATCACCGCGCTCAACGTTCTTCAGAGACCATTCGCGATAAATATTCCCTGCAATACGAAAGACACCTGACATCTGCAGTCCCACAATCACAGCGAGCAAGATCACTAATGCGAGAATGTAACGAGTAGTCATTGAGCACCTGTGTTATATCAAAGGTCAGCCTCAGTCAGTCTTTCCCACTTGTCGCTGTACCGCACGTTTAATTCAGCGCTCAGCCCCGGCCAATTAATTTGACTGGGATCACGCGCTCTCGACGTCTGATTCTCCAACAATGCCAGCGAAAAAAACGCCAATAGATGATATTCCTGCAGCGGCATCCCGTGTATTTAATCAATCTGGCACGACTGACCGAAGGGACTGCCGAACCACAGTCCTCACATTGAAGATAGTTTCCTTCTGCAGGAAACCATCCGGAACTGTTGTAAGGATTCACAACAAAGAGCTCTTCAAGGCGTTTTTTGTGTAGCGTGGGCAGTTTTTTCCTGAGCCATTGCTCTCGTCTGGTTCCGGTCTTGTAGTTGGCCATCCAGGCATCAGCGTCACTTAACTCAGCCGGATTAGCAGCCTTTAATTGATCTTTTAACTCTTGTGACCTTCGCTCTACTTCCGCTTTGCCCAGTTTCTTGAGCTGCTTCTTTCGTTCTTTTTCCATCCAGATCACGACCTCTCATAGACAGACATCAAAGAATGCAAACGGAGATTACTTAACTGCTTCGCACCCGATCCAGAAACCAGCCGTCCGCACCGTGCAGTTTGATCTCCCCCTCCAGCGGGAGCCAGTACAACTCGAACAGAATCGGTTGCCGACTGCCATCTCCGGGCGTCTGTTCCCAATGCCGCCAGCGATCTGTCCGCTCCCCAGCATACTGCACATGGTAATACCATGCATCAATTATTTCCTGTTTTCCGAACGGTTTCAGATCTATGGTCTGGCGGGCGATCAGCTGAGGTGTGGAAAACGCATCCAACCCCGTCTCTTCCCGGGCTTCGCGCAGTGCCGCGGCGGCAGGATCTTCACCCGGCTCGATGGTGCCTCCCGGAATCTGCGTTCCCGCCTCCGGCACCGCAACATGATCAAACACCAGCAGCGCGTCTTCACAGGTGATATACACGAAGACCCGCTGTCGGTATGACGAGGGAGGAGCGTTCTGTTCGTGAGGGAACCGCAACACCCTCACCCGTTCTCCCTGTGCACAATCAACTCCAGTTCGGTGCGCGGCTCCAGAATTCGCGGTATCACAAAATCCGGTTTAAGGGTCAGACCGGACAGCTCTGACAGGGGACACCATTCAAAGACTTCGAGTTCGTTCTCTTCCGTCCCCGCCAGCTCCTCGCCGTGCCAGGCGACTTCGTAATAGGTGCTCAGTTCGTGAAAGTTCCGTCCTTCCAGTTCGAAGAAGTTCTCCGCAGCAATCACCGGACGCAACACTTCAAACCCAGGACCAATCTCTTCGGTCAGCTCCCGATGCATGGCGGTCAGTGAATCTTCATTCGTCTTGATCCGTCCCCCCGGCAGATACCACCACTGCCGATCCACGGGCCGACACAACAGCACCTCATCCTCCCGACGCACAATCGCCGCCACCCGCAGATTCACGCGGTAGTTATTCAAATCCAGTGTAATATCGGTCATGAGAATTTATTTCTGTCTCACTTCTCCAGCAGTTTCATCACATGTCGCCAGCCAAAGCGTTTGGCCAGCGTGAATGGTGTATCGCCTTCGGGGGTTTTTAACGTCGGGTCGGCACCCTCTTCCAGCAGAATTTTGACAACCAAACCATTGCCGGCCAGCGCTTCGCGGTGCAGCATCGTCCAGCCTTCGTCATCGGTTTCATACACCATCTCTTTGGATTGCTGCAAGGCTTCCCGCAGAGAATCTCCCATGTTGATACACATCGGATGTTCCAGCATATTCAACTTCCGCTCTTCGGGGTCGATCACCGGCTTCTTTCCCAGCAGTCGTCCCAGAAAACCGACCGGCTCGGTAGGCACATACACCACCTCGATCTCATCGGGCTCACTGAACTCCATGCCCCACGCTTTGTCGTGTGCCCGTCGCTGACTGGCAGGCAGCCGCGAACGGATCAGGTTAACGGTAAACCCGCCATAGGCCCGCCCCCGGATGGAATAGATCCAGTCCGAAAGTGCTGACAGCGGCTCGCAGATCGGATCCCCGGCTTTGACACTGGTCACCCATTCGGGGTCATTATTCAACGTCCCCATGATCTCGCGACCATTACACTCCACATCACTCACCCACATGTGTTCCAGCTCAGGATCGTCGGGGGACATCCCCTCATCAGCGAAACCCACTTTCACTGCTGCGAAATCCAGCGCGGGTAAGATCCGCCGCCGTTCCCACGAAAGCTCCCGCCAGAAATACTTGAATGTCTTCCGCGCCTGCTGACTCGCAGCCAGCATCTCCGGATCATCCCCTTTGCTCATTGCAATGTTGTCTTCAAGCCCCATCGCAGATCACCCTCGCTTTCTCTGATTCGGAAACAGTGAAATCAACAAGTGTCGCCAGTCATGAAACCAATCCTGACACGATTTCACCAGCAAAGCAAGAAAATCTCACGAATACCGGAACCGCAAGCTATAGTGCAGGTTTACGGTATATTCCTGTCCGGCTCGAAATCGGTCGTGGATCGATATTCCTTCAGTAATTCCCAAAACAGATCCAGCGACTTTTCATGCACTTCGGGGGAACGAGGCGCGTTCAATTCTTCCCACCTGATCTGTCGGGGATCGCACCCCGCAGCGACCGCCAGGATCATTTTCTCCCAGCCTGCAGAACTGCCGGAATAATTCAGCTTCTGTCTGACGAATTCACGGAAATCAGCGAAATCAGGATCGGTCGCATCCTCTACTCCCGCATCATGCATCGCAATCCAATAACCGTCGAGAAACAGGCCAATGTTTTTGAGCCTCCGTTCTCCCACATACACCTGAGGCCGCTTCCCGACTCTTTCGATAATATCATACAACGAGTAACTCGTTTTCATGCCAGGCTCACTACAGGAAAAGTGGTGGTGAATTCATTTTCAAACATACCACGGCAGGTCAGGCTTAAGCTCTTTCCCCTGAATCCGCGCGGCATGTTGGACATAACACACTGAATTTGCCGAACTGACTCGGCGCTGTTGTCACCAGCCAGCCCGCATCGAGTGCCTGCTGAACACAGACGTCCGGCTCTGATTCACACAACAGTTCCTCACTGAAACATTGAGTACAGACGAACGTCTTCATTGTTCGCGCAACCTTCAGCATTAGCTTGCGCGTGCCCTGATCGACCGTCTTTTCTGGCTGATCAACGACTGTATCCACATGCTCAAATTGAGTAACATCAATCATCCAGGTTCCATCACCGTCAAAATGAGCGGTCAGTTCTCCGCCAGCGACCAGGTAACCAAAGTCGATTTTCAGAGTTTCTCTCAATCCATCGAAATAATCGTAATCAGGCCAGCTCCCGCGCACTGGATCAAATTCATCCAGAAACACATCCAGGCAGGACGCGTCGATCAGGAAAATCTGCGCGGCATCGACGGAGATCAGCTGTTTTGAATCAGCTTCGATTTCAGCCTGCGTGGCCGGTCGAATTGCATCAACGGGTAGTCTCCAGGATCCGGGTGTCGCTACGGGAATCTCGTATATTCCGGGTTTATTGGCCGGATCAAAGACGGCAACCTGACTCGACCGGAGTTCAAAGTAGACATATCCGTTTTCGTGGTATGGTAAAGACATCGCACCGTTCTTTCTGCTGATAGCTTCTTCGAGTTACTCAACGAAGTATAACGTTCGTTGACAGAACCAGACAATCAGCAATCACTACCCCCTGATTTACATGAACTTCGTCCCCAGCTCACGTTCCGAACTCAGCAGCGAGGTAAACGCGTACGGATTCTCCAGCTCCAGCCGCCGCGCCAGTCGAAATCCCTGAGGAATAATCCAGAAGGGCGTGTCCTCTGAAAACGGCACCATCGCATCAGAGAGATTATAAAACGTCTTCGCGCAACATTCTTCAAACGTGTACTGCGCCTCTCCCAAGAGATCACCACTGCGTTCTGCAGACTGTGTCTTTTCGCGAATCCGGCGATGCAGTTCATGCCCCCGGCACCAGCTCTCGGAATCGCGACTCATCAGATACAGTTCTCCCAACGTACCTCTATCCTCACAATGCCGCAGAAAAAAAGCGAGCATCTCTTCCAGGCAGCGGGCTGTTTTATCTCGACTCATATTGATCCAGCGACGGTTTCAGTGATTCGGCCTCCAATTTCAGGAAATCCCCTGCGAATGTACGCCGTTATCCACCTGCTGCGCCGCCAGCAACCAGCAGAGCGCCGCAGGCAACTCGGCCCGCCAGGGCGCAATCGCATGCCCCCCCCTTGTACTGCTGATAATGCACCGTGGCCCCCTGATCCTGAAACCGGGCTGCTGCCCATTCCACGCCTTCGATCTGCGAAATCTCCTGGTACAGGCCTGACGGGGGATGCGTCACCTCGGTCTCGGTCTCCTGATCCCCCACGCTCAACCAGAACCGCGCATGATTCACAGGCAGCTCCAGTTCCTGCTGCGCGAGCCACCAGAACGAACCCGACTGGCACAACACCTGGCTGAACAACCCGGGATACTGAAACGCGACATGCGCCGCAGCCAGACCGCTCAGGCTCAGACCACAGATGAGGTTCCCCTCAGCCCGCGCATTGGAACGGGCACACACCCAGGGAACGACTTCCTCCGCGAGAAATTGTGCATAATGCGAGTTCCAGAGATAATCCCGTTGGCGATCTTCACTGCTGACATGCGAAACGAACGCCAGCGTCAGGGGAGGAATCTGTCCGTCTGCCATCAACTTACTGATCAGCGGTAGACAGTCCATATCGCGGAGATAATGATCGGCATCCAGAAACAGGCAGAGTGGATGCACGCTGTCCTGCGGTCCCGGCACCAGCCAGAGGTTTCGGGAATAATCACCAGCAGCGGAAGTCATGACCTGAGGCGCAGGAGTCACGGTACTGCTCTTTCAACGGGATCCGCTTCACACCAACGTGCCTGTTACAAAAACGACAGTGTGGCTGAAGCACGGGCGGATAACTGTCTAATTATCATGACAGAACTTCCCGGATTTGCAATAGTATTTGACCCCCACCACGAGGCACTCAGACAGGCTGGCGACTGTCACGGCTCAGCAGTCAGGTCACTGCAGAACCGTTACCGGCGATAAGTGGCCACCCACTTCCCATCCGCATGAAAGATAATTTCATTTGCTTTCACTTTCACTCCCACCGACTTCGCCCTGGAGTCGATAAACGCAATCCGCTGCCGATCCACATTCAGTCGATCGGGGGTCACCTCAATGTTGAACCCCGCGGTTTTGATGGTCGCCGTATCACCCGAGTAAGTGGCATCTAATTTCCAGCTGTCAGACTGCGCGGTCACCGAACGCCCACTGGCCAGCGTACCGCTACACATACCACCAGCGGTCGCCAGCATCACTGCCCCACCCACGGCCAGTGCCATCAGCAGTAAGCCCGCAAAAATTCTGATCCGTTTCAACCAGGAACTGGTTCCAGCCTGCTCTGTCATAGCGACCCTTTAATGTGAACAAATTTACGGATTCAAATCGTACCCGCCCGTTAGACCGGGGTCAATCAGATTCCAGACTCAATCCCCTCAGCCGGATCTGCTCCGCTTCCACAACCGACCCAACCCCGCAGATTCACCATAAACCGTTTGATCATCGAGAGATAAACGGTCTGCAACTCATTCTAAATCTCGCAGATGAGAATCAGCGCAGACTGGAATGCTAGCTATTCGATCTGACTTCGGTTTTATTGGAGAGATTCTGATTTAATTGGAAAGCCGTGATCACCACCAGCAACGAAATCACGGTCAACACACCGCTGGCCCAGACATGGGGGCTCAAGTCAGTCTGCCGCCCCATGTGTTGCAGCATAATCACAATGCAGATCGCCCCTGCCGCCCCGCCAATCCGCTGTGTGATATTCACCAGCGTCGCCGCATCTCCCATCTGTTCCGCTGTCACTGCCGTATAAGCGGCTGTCATCGCAGGCATCTGCGCCAGTGCAATACCGGCTCCCCGCATCGCCAGCGCGATAAACAGAACCGGCGGCGACAGTATCTCTGAATATAGAAACGGCAGACTCGAACAGAACAGAAGCACCGCTCCCCACAGGGAAACCTGCCCGGCACTGTAGCGGTCGGTCAATGTCCCTCCCACCGGCAGTACCAGCGCACTGGCCAGTCCCATTACCAGCAGGAGCAGTCCCGTTCGCGTCAGACTCTGATCGAGTTCAATCTGAAAATACAAGGGCAGCAGAAGCAGCGCGCCGTACATGTTCGCACCGGTCAACCCGGTCGTCAGCGTGGCCGTTGTAAACGTCTTGTTCCGCAGCAGACGCAAGTCGATCAACGGATCCGCTGCGCGAAAGGCATGCAACGTAAACGCCATTGAAAGCACCACACCTCCCAGCATCGCCCCTACGGTTAATACCGTACCACCGGAAACGCCGGTCTCGGTACTCCCATACAGCAAAAGCGGCAGTCCCAGACTGAGCAACAGAAATCCCCAGCGGTCCAGATGCTGTCCCCCATTCAATTCTCCAGCCGGCACCAGATTACGGGCTGCCAGCAGAGTGATAATTCCCAGTGGTACATTGATCCAGAACAGCCACCGCCACGAAGTCGTTTCGAGCAAGACACCACCCACCGCGGGACCGATGGCAGGCCCCAGCGCAATCACCAGTCCCAAAAGCCCCATAATTCGACCCAGCTCTTTCTTTCCCGCCGTCGAACCAATGATCGCCTGCCCCGCAGGCACCATAATGCCTCCCGCCAGGCCCTGCAGTACCCGCGCAATAATCAGGCTCACCGGTCCCGGAGACAGCGCACAAAAGGCAGAAGCGAGCACAAACGCAATCAGACTCCCCGCCCAGGTGCGTCCATATCCGAAGCGTTTACCCAGCCAGCCTACTGTCGGCAGTGAGACTGCCAGGGCACACAGATAGCCGGTCGCCACCCACTGCACCACAGTCAGTGTTGACTGCAGGTCGGACCGAATCGATTCGATTGCCAGATTCGCCACCGTAGAATCCAGCATCGCCATAAAGGCCCCGGCACCGGTCACAGCGGAGATTTTCCACGTCAGTACAGGAATCCGTGGAACTGCGCTCGTCGTCTTACTCATGGGATCAGCAACAGTTTTCCAGTCTCAGGCCGGGAGGTCCAGTGGCTCCAGCAGATATCTGCCGAACGGATTAGCAAAGCATTCTTCGTCCGCATTGATCCAGTCATCTTTTCGGGAGATGCGATAATAGGGCGCGTCGGCACTCGTCGAAAACGTATGCCCCTCTTCAAACACAGGCGACTCGCACATCTGGTAGTGATTGAACTCGGTCAACAGGAACGCGGCCTCGCGATTCTCTACGGTCGCAGGCACCGCTGCATCGGGCATTCCAAAGATGTGCATGCCGGTGCTGTAAAAATGCGTCTCACATCCCACCAGCATCACATGCGACTGCAACAGGTCCAGCGTATCTTCAGCAAAGTTTTTCGCCCGCCAGTCAGCCGCTGAATGGGCCACTCCCGAATTTTCGAATTTAACGCCCAGTCCGCCACAATCCAGGCAGACATTGATCAAGGCATGCAGCCGGTCCAACTCATTCAGCCCCGCATTGGGCCAGATCAGGTACAGCACACACTGATGCGTATCCAGTGTCGCGATATCTTCACCGCTGATGCTGCCCTGCCCTCCCAGTTGAAAGGCGACGGAAATCTGGTCATCGTGCTCACCAAATTCACAATGCGCTGAGAATTTATGTTCGACCGACATCAAAATGGAACCGGCATAAAGGTACTTGCCCCCGGTCTCTTTCATGACCAGCGGCAGCAGTTCCTCCGGTCCTTTGATTGACATCGGAATACAGACGATGGTATCCACCGATTGACTCCTCTCTGATTAAACTCCTCTGCCCGGCTGCCTCGCGCGCAGACAGGAATTCAGCCGGAATATTTAGTCTGCGAGTTCAATCATCGTTACTCCGAGCCCCGTCTGCAACCGGTAACGGTACCGCGGTTTCCAGCCCTTCATAAAAAGTCTGTAACACGCGACGCTGGGCTCCACTCAAGCGCACCAGAGGTCTCTGGCTCTGAATAAAACGCAGCGCCTCTTCTACGCTCCCACACTGCCGGGTATACAACAGCAGCGCCGCGGAAAACAGCCCTGTCCGACCATGACCCTCAGCGCAGTGGATCAGAACAGGTCCCTGTAACATCGCGACCTGCGGAATCCATTCAGTTAACGCATCAACCGACGGTGCTTCTCGATCCAGAATGGGAAAACAGTGATAGCCGCGCAATCGCTGCGCCCGTGGTTCACTCTGCTCACACGTGAGATCAATCACATGCACAATCTCCGCCGGAAGCTCATGAGACAACAGACGCCGACTGACAAACAGATTCTCCGTTAATTGATTCAAAGGCGGCTCCGGTCTCAACAGCCGCGCCCCATGCCAGATCGCGTTCAGATACAGCAGGTAGGGAAACAACAGACACCGATTGAACAACGGCACCAGCCCCGCTTCCGATTTGTTAAACACCCGGGGACCGAGACCAAAATACCCCGCCGCCACCAGCGCAAAGCTGAACGCAGGCCAGAGCAGCAGCCACCACAGCCCCTGGTGCATCCCGGCGGCCAGCACCAGCAGCACCGCAATCAGCAGCAGTAGAAAACCGATTCTCATACAGGGCAACTTGAAACAGTAAGATTGTCGGGCGGGTTCTCAGTATTAAGGAACCGAAACCACCAGCATTTCGTTTCCCTGTTTCTGAAACTCGTAAGGCACGCGTCTGATCTGCACATCATAACCCTCCGCGGACAGTTGTGCCACGACCGGTTCGCGATACCGTGACGGCCTCGCCCCCAGTTCCAGCAACGGAAACACACGGACCTCGCGAGCCACCCTGCATAACTCCCTGAGGGAAGCCAGATGAAACTCCAGGGAAAAGTGCACGCTGTACAGAAACAGAAAGTGCGAGCAGACCGCCAGATCAAAGGCAGCCTCCTCAAACGGCAACACAGGCAACGCCGCCTCCCGGTAGCGCCCCTGCGCCTTCCCCGTCGGATAGTCGGCCAGAAACTCCTGCATCGCAGCTCTGCGGATCTCTCCCAGTTCTTCAACCGAGCGAATCTGTTCCCAGACAAACTCACCCGCGTTCTCCCGCGTCTGCTGTAATACGGTCTCGAACGTCTCGTCAATCCGCTGACCGATCTCCTCAGCAGAGAATGCATACAACGGATCCACCGAGACCACCGCGCCCCCCTGCCGCGTCAGCGTCGCATTAAAACTGGCCGGCCCGTCCCCGCAACCCAGAATCCGTTGAGAGAGTTCCGCCTCCCCCAGGTCAAACATCGCCCGATATTCCTCAAACGAACGCCCCCAGGGAACCACCTGCTCCAGAGTAAATGCCATAAATCTTTCGTATCTATTTAAATATCAGCAGGAGCCAGCTATTTAATCCGCGTCCACTCCTGCAGCTTGTCATCTTTACTTCGGGGATAATGAATCGTATCAGGTCCGATGAAGAGTGCATCACCTTCGAATAACTCACACAGATCGCAACATTCCAGGATTACTTTTTCGACGGCAGCTTTAGGGGAACGGCTATTGAGCACAGCTTCTCCATAACAGAGAATTTCCAGCGATGTACTCGACGGAGCGTCGTTTTCCTCTATAACAAGTTTGAAGTTAAAGGTATTTTCTGCGATCTTCTTCTCATAGTCGACACAAAACAGAACGATCTGATCTTCGCGAAATCGTCTTTCATACTCCTCAGGCGAATATTCCTGTACTTGATCAGCTTGAACGACAACACTTGACCAGAGATGCTGATGATAGTCGCAACGCACTGCTGCCTCATCGATTTTTGACACCCCTGCTGCAATTCGGTTCGGAGCAATGGAAGTCACGTACCCTTCAAAGAATGACATGCCATCCTTCAGTTCATCAATTACCCACTCTAAATCCGGCCAGAGTTTTTCAAAGTCCATCGAAGTAAAATTCCTCACACCGCAACGAGTCAGGTTTCGATCCCGTCAAACACAGCTGAATCACACAAACTTATGCCGAGGTCTCCCAGGCATAACGGATAAAAGTCCCTCGCTCCTCGATCAGAATTTCCTGTTCGTACCATTCACAGGCAAGCGGGATTGAGGAAGCAGTCCCCTCAGGAACAACCCCGGCATAACGTTGCAGATAAATGCGAACCGAGTCTGCATACTCAAAGTCCTGAAATGCAATCGGTTGAGCAGGAAACGGTGACTCACGCGGCTCGAATGCTCCTGATTCAATCGTCGCCTGAAAAAAGGCCTCCCAGTCAGGAAACTGTTTTGCGTTCGCAATCGCGATCACCAGAAATTCTTCCGAACTGGACGACTCAAATTCATACGGATCCAGGCTTAGAATCTTCATGGCTTCCGGTCCTCGCATCGCAGTCGGTCCAGTTGTTCGATCACCTCAAACACGAACCGCGTCTTCTCAGCATTAAAAGCGACCCGCTCACCGATGGTCTTCATGGCCCAGTCCCGGGCACTGCCGCCGTCCTGACCGAACTCCTCTGACATCGCCGTCCAGTCACACACCATCTCGATCAGATCCACGTCGGTCATCTCATTCGGATCGTCGTGGAATTCCGGATGATGCCGGTTGTGGCTCACATGATGCCGCACCGCCGCCTGCGTGCGGGCTTCCATTCCCTCCGGATAAGTAAACGGAATGTTCCGCCACCGGCAGCGATGATATTCAGTCAGCCAGATATAAGGCACGCGTTCCGCGGCCTCGAACTTGGACGCATCATGCACTTCGCCCCGCGCCAGCAGTTCCTCTCCGCACGCCCACTCCGCCGCCAGCAGCGCCAGATTCCGCCGCACCCGCTCAATATGCGCCCGCGTCCGGCGTTCATAGAAAGTCACCATCTCCGGCGTCGGCTCTTGCAATGCTCACTCCATTCTGACAGTTTTCCAGCTTCAAAAAACAGGTCCGTTTAAGTTCATCTAAGATGATAGTGGCTGACTCACATCCAACCAACAGGAAGATGAAAAAAATGGGTGGGCTCGAATGTAATTCGGGCCGAGCGCAGCGAGCAGGAAACTGACAGGGTTGCACTCAGATTTCTTAATTGTACAAGCCTGATACAGTCGCTAAGGATCGCCCCATATCCTTAACAGCACGTATACCCTGACGGTTTCCTGTTGTCTTCGACAACCTCGAATTGCATTCGAGGCCATCTATGAAGAACATCTTGTCAAGTGATTTTATTCTTTGCGCATGGATCCCTTTCTGAGACACAATCAAGC